>JBHLPJ010000019.1:0-14396 GCA_048939565.1 Promethearchaeota archaeon | reverse complement strand
AGGTCGAAGGTAAAAGAGCCATCGGGATGAAGGTAGAGCTTGAACCAGCCCCTTTTCTCATGATTAAAGCAGATAATGGAATCTTGTCTTGTGGTTTCATAAACATCGAGGCAGCGGAGAAAATTGGTGTAGCGGCAGCCATGGTAAGCGGAGTAAAGACTTTTGAGGATGTTTTGAAAGCAAATGTTAACGCTGTTACAACTCAGGCAAGAAAAAGGGGCATTGAAAAGGGAATGCTTGGAAGAAAAGCGTTACTCAAGCTCTTCTGACCTACTCTTCTAATAATTCTAGATTTATTTCAAAGGCAGAAACAGGTATTTTCAGTCCGAAGTTGTCAAGAACCATAGGGTGTATTTCACCCATAATCCCAGCATATTGTCTTTCTACAATTATCTTTACTACTCTTCCTGATATAAACGAGGGGTGTTTCGCCTCCTTGAAGGAATATTTAGCATCAAGGTTTCTCAGCACAGTCTCAACAATCGATTTGATTTCTGTAAACCCAGAGTTAGAATGAGCAGATAGAGCGGCCAGTCGCCTTTCATTTCTTGCATTGGTTTCTGCCTTACTATCAAGGACTATTGCATCACCGCATTCAAATATTAACTGAGGATAAGCTGCATGTCTATTTGATCGGAGAGTCTTCATAAGTTCGGGTATGATCCATTTCCTTGCTATATTTACTTCTATGGCTTTTGCTCCCTCCAACTCCACAAACTCATGGTCATCAACATTCATTAGCTCGGCTTGATCCCTATCATTAGAGAGAATGAGGGTCATAACCTCATGAAAGCCCAGACCAATCATTATGTCCCGAGCCTTATCCGAGAGTCGTTCCAGCCCCAGCGTCTCCCCAATTGTGGCGATATTCGGTGGCACCGGTTCAATCCTGTTGAGGGTGTAGGCACGGACTATATCATCAATGATGTCGAGAGGATGTAGCACATCTGTTCTGTTCGGCAGAACCATGACCGTTAGTTCATTACCACTGATCTCCACATCATAGTTCATTCTCCTTAGCAATTCTGCCATTTCCAAGGGTGAAAGCGTAAGACCGGTTATTTCATTACAATAATCTGCATCAAGTTTCTTCTTTTTTGGTGTAAGATTCGGAAGGATTAGCTCAAAATCTGGATATTGCAGTCTAACCGGTTCTATCTTACCGCCCCGATCTGCCAACGCAGTCGTAATTATATTTAGAGTTTCTTTCAAAGCTCCGAGGTGAGATCCAGTCATATCAATGAATATATCTTGAGTTCCAGCCTGAATATTCCCTAAATCATTGCTATTGATTATGCCCGGAATGGAGAGATACTTGCCATCAGAATCTACTAGAGCGGGAAGTTTGGTCTCATTCTCAAACAAAAAGGCGTATTCTAAGCCTTTAGGGTGCGTTCTCATTATGTCTTCTCCGCTCATTTCGTTTCTAAACCCTAAGGGTGTAAACCGAATCTTAGATGGTAGTTCAGCACGGTAGTATATGGGCGGCTTAATTAATTCCATTCTGTAGAATCCTATTGCAACCTTTCTCCTATTTCTTCCATAGGTTGCATGAAATTTCTCCTGTAGATTCATGAAGTATTTTATTTCATCCTCGGTAAGCGTTATACCTCTTATAACCGCATTAACGATATATGGACGTATCTTAATGACTTCAGAATCAACGATTGTCTCGATTCTAGGTTTCAGGATTTCGTACTTTGGAAGGCCTACTTCAATCCCTAGATAGGCCCTTAGGGCACGGGCAAGTCCTTCCACGCTGATTAAATCTGTGCGATCCGGTGTAATCTCTATCCTACAAATATCTTCTCCTGCGATATAGCTCTCCAGCTCCATTCCTATGTCGAACAGCACTTCTTCAAGTTCTTCGAGTGCCATAGGTTTTCCTATCAGGCCTTTCAGTTCAGAGAAGGAAAACTCCACCATTGGCAAGTTAATCACCTCAGGATTCTTGGATAAACTGGAAATCTTCGAAGCCAATCCATATCAACAGTGTGACCGAGTAGCTGCCTAATATCAGTAATCTCAAACAGTATCATTGCCAGTCTCTCCAGAGCAAGTCCCCAAGCCAAAACTTGAACATCATTGAGATCAAGTGGGATCAGAGTCTCTGGTCTAAACATGCCTGAATTCCCAATCTCAACCCACCTTTTAAGGCTTGGATGATAACCAAAAATTTCGGCCGAGGGCTCAGTATAGGGATTATATGTTGGTTTAAACCGTATCTCTGCAATTCCCATCTTCTCATAAAACTGCTTTAGTGCTCCCAAGTGATTCTTTAGATTGAGTTTCTCTGCAATCACAAAACCCTCTATTTGATTAAATTCCGGTAAGTGCGTCTTATCAATCGCTTCGTTTCTGAAGACACGATCTATGCAGAAGAATTTAGCAGGGAGATCAAAATCTTTTGCCAAGTATCTGATTCTTGCAAGATAGCGATAACTTGTTGCGGTAGTGTGTGTCCTGAAAATCGCCCTTCTTGCCACATCTTTGAGCCATTTATATTGCCAGCCATCTGAGCCAGTATTGCCTCCATTCTCGTGAATCTGCCTGACCCTTTCAACAAGTTCTTTCTTTGGGAGCTTTGTCTTCCTAGGATTTTTCGAGAAAAGCGTTTCCATCAGCTCTCTGCTTGGATGATCTTGAGGCATAAATAGCAAATCAAAATTCCAAAACTCGGATTCAATCATGGGACCTTTCATTTCTGCAAAACCCAGCTCGGTCCAGACACGTCGAATCTCATCCTCAAGCATTCTTAGGGGATGACGCTTTCCAGGGTTTCTCTCAACTACTGGTGCCATCACGTTGTATTTCCTGAGCTTGACATTCTTCCAACCCCCAGAAGCCAAAAGTTCCGGGGTTATCTGTGAGACCTCTTCAACATATTCAATTCGATCTGCCAGTTCCAGACCTTTTTTGTTAATCTCAGCCCATCTAACGGTCTTATAATCTAGAATAACGAACTTTCTTCTCCTAAGATTCTCCAACTGTTTCTTATCTACTGGTACTCCTCTGCCCACCTTATTCAGAAGGATTTCTTCTGGGCTTTCTCTACTCAGATATTCTTTGCCATGCTTAGTTACACTAAGGAATATTCTACCGTTAATCTCATCCATATCAATCAGTTGTTTTTTCCTAGACCAGCCAATAGCAATCTCCTTATCTTCAAGGCTAATCTTTTTGATTTCAACTTTCCTATTGCCAATTTCCAAGACCAAGTTCTTCTCAGGTAGCCCCTTTTTCAGAACCTCTTTTCCCTCCTTGGTCAGCCTAGGAATGACTTTTTTTTCATCCTCTATTTCCAGCATTCCGCCGTTGCCAAGTCTGCTTGTGGCGCGTATCACTGCAATATGATCTAAACCTAGCTCTCCTGAGATTTCCGAGGCAGTACGTCTTTTTCCATCACTTAATAACTTGAGAACTCTAATCTCATGTTCCTGTAATCGAAGCTCGCTCATTATCTACACACCAAGTTTGATACAACTTCTAGAGGACTGCTTAAATAGATTATGCTATTGTTTCGCCCAAAAACGTATTAGTTTTGGATTATTAGTCATAATTTGATAGAAAAGCTTAAAAAACTTGACCAAGCAATTTTTAGACAGGATGCCGTGGTAGCTCAGTTGGGAGAGCGCCGGACTGAAGGATAATAATCTTGCAGAGATCCGGAAGTCATGGGTTCAAGTCCCATCCACGGCACCAATCATTTCACATTTTGTAATTATGAAAACTATGCTTTTCCAAGAATAGCAGAACAATGCAGGATGAAGAGCTATGAGTGATGACCTCCTCAAAAGGAGAATAGCTGAATTTACTAGAATATTCAACGATATGTTACTGGCGGTTTTAACAAAATTTCCAGATCCACTGGTTAAGACTGGGTCATCAGAGGCAAGATTCTTGGCCACGGAAAATTTGCTCAGCCTGTTAAACCTAGAATTAGACTCAATAAAGAAAGCTCTAAAAACATTTCAAAGATGGATCAGGGTAAGAGAAGATGCAGTGAACTGTGCAAAGTCATTACTGAGAAAATTATATGAACTGGGTGGGAAAAGGACCGATCTTAAGGCAAGAATAAAACTGTTTATTTTGCCATTATTGGAAGACCTGATGAGGGTCATAAGCAGGGATAAAGAATTAGATTTCTATTCGGAAATTGGACCCGTCCTTCTTACAATCAATAAGAGTATTGAGAGAAGCGATTCCATGTTGCACGGTATATCAGCATACCTCGAATTTGCAGGCTATAACCCGAAAAAACTGAGTCTGGAAGCTGAGGAGTTTTTTGAGGCCATAGCGAATCGTCGAATTGATGCCGCGGATTATCTACTGGAAAATATGAGGAGAAGACTTGAAAAAGCAAAACGAAGAATCCTAAAAAGCCTTTAGTATGAAGATGCTCAAAAGAATATCAGCTGTTTTCAAGTTTCTCACTGATATAATCACTGATTTTTCTGATTCCTTCTTCGATCCGATGGTTTGATTCCGATACAAATGTCATTCTTATATGATTCTTACCGTTTTCACCAAATACATTTCCTGGGATCACAATGACATTCTTCTTTATTCTCAGTTCATCCGCGAACTCCTCTTCAGTTAGACCTATCTTATCGAGATAATGCCCAATATTTACGAAGTAATAGAATGCTCCTTGAGACTTCGTGGTTTCAGATTCAGGCAGATATTGGTCAAGATATGTAGCCATCGCTTCAAGTCTGTTCCTATAGGTAGGGATAACTCGTTTAGATAGGTATCGATCTTTTGCTTCAGGATGATTTAGATAACTCGCTACTGCTATCTGTGAAAGAGTTCCAGGACACATCGCTAAAAACTGTGCATACTTTTCCATTGCGTCAATTACCTCTATGGGTCCATAGGAATATCCCAATCTAAGTCCAGGTATGGAGGCTTCCTTTGAGAAACTGCATATTGTGAGAGTGCGCTCCTCGGCGCCAGGCAATGTGCTGACCCACACATGATTTCCTTCGAAGACTATGTGCTTGTAAACATCATCGCAAACTATCCAAAAATCATGATCAACGGCAAGATCAACAATTGCCTCGGCAATTTCCTTTTTTATTACTCTTCCAGTTGGATTGTCTGGCGAAAGGAGGAGGAAGATTTTAGTACGTTTACTGATTTTCTCTTTCAGAGCCTCAATATTAGGTTGGAACCCACCGGAGACGTATACCGGTAGAGTCACCGTTCTGGCATTCATTAATTTCACGACTTCTGGATATCCAAGATAAGTCGGATCGGTGATTATTACTTCCTCACCAGGATTGAGAAGAGCCTTGAAGGACGCGAAGATGCCTAGAGTCCCCCCGTTTGTGACTATAACATTGTCTGGAGTTTCCAGCTTCACATTTCCATATTTATGCAGGTCTCTGAGTATAGCTTCGCGCAATTCCAATGTACCCCGAGTTGCCCCGTAGGAAACAGCCATCCATGGCTCATTTAGAGCTTCCTTAAGTTTCATAGCAAGCTCATTTGGCGGTGGAAGACTGGGTGCCCCCCCTCCGAAACTTATGATAGATCTCTTGTCTTTTGCTAAAGCCAGCCATGCAGCCGTTCGACGAATAGCAGAAGTTCTGATTTCTTTCACTTGATCTCCCAAGCTAGGCAAATGAGGAATACCTCCTCTCTTGGTAACTTAGAAGAAGAAAGGTCAATCAATCAACTCCACATTTTCATTCCAGCTATTCATCTTATTCATTTGTTGTATTTATTAGTTAGGTTAGTCACAATTCTGGACAAGAGTACGACCACCCCAAGAAATAAGTAATATTAGAGAAAAAGGCTATGTAACCGAGGAAGAAAAGGAGGTTTGAGACGTTTTGCCACCAAAATCATATAACCATATAATCCTTGACAAAAAGAACGGAATTGCCAAATTAACCATTAATAGACCTGAAGTTTACAATGCTCTAAGTCCAGAAACTATGCAGGAAATCATAAATGCAATAGAAGAAGTTGAAAGGGACGATAAAATAAAGGTCCTCGTGATTAGAGGTTCGGGAGAAAAGGCTTTCATTGCAGGGGCAGATATAAAGACCTTTCCCAGACTAAGCCCGCTGATGGCCAGACAATTCGCAAAGTTTGGGCAAAAAATCACCCAAAAGATTGAGTCACTTGGCAAGCCTGTAATAGCAGTGGTGAATGGTTTTGCTCTCGGTGGAGGATGTGAGATCGCATTGGCATGTGACTTCATTATAGCTTCGGAAAATGCAAGATTTGGTCAACCTGAGATCAATTTGGCTATCGTGCCTGGATGGGGGGGTTCACAAAGGCTTCCCAGAATAATGGGAAGAAATAAAGCCAAGGAATGGTGTTTACTGGGCGATCATATCAATGCCGAGGAGGCAGAAAGGTTTGGCCTGATATACAAAGTCGTTCCGTTTGAGAAACTGGACGAGATCGCAGAGGAACTATGTAGGAAGTTGATGAGTAAGAGTCCGGTTGCATTACGTTTAACGAAAGAGGCAATCAATAAAGCACTCGAGACGGATCTAGATACAGGTCTGGCGTATGAGAGAGAGATTTTTGCCACAGCATTTTCTTCAGAAGATCACATTGAGGGAATAGAGGCCTTTCTTGAAAAGAGAAAACCAAAATTCAAGGGGAAATAGGAGGAGGATGGAACATGATTCAAGATTTTGATGAGGAATTATCCAAGGCAGGAATAGATGCAATTGTTGTAATTGGGGATTCAACTTATGAAAACCCTTCTCTAGCGTACGTTGTTGGAGCAGTTGCTGCTAGGGGAGGCATATATATTAAGAACGTTGGACGAGAGCCGACGCTCATCGTCGCCGACATAGATGTTGGAACTGCCAAACAAGGCTATGTTAAAGATATCAGGTCTTACGCTGAGTTTGATTATTTGGAACTGGCAAAAAAAATAGGCAGAAACAAGGCAAGGATGGAGGTTGGGGTCCGAGCCCTGAGGGAACTTGATATAAAGGGAAATATAGCTATCGCTGGCAAAGTTGAGGCAGGCGTTGCCTTAAGCTGGGCGAAGTGGCTGGAAAACAACAGATTCTCAATTTCAATCGATGAAGAATTGATTGATAGAATAAGAACGACCAAAGATAGCATTGAAATCGAAAAAATCGAAAGTGTGGGAAGAAGAACCGAGAAAGTCATGGATGCTACCATAAGTATGCTCTTGGAATGCAATGTGGATAAAGACAACAGATTAAAGACTGATGAAGGAAGGCTTCTCACAGTTGGAGATGCCAAATCGTTTATACGTGTGAAACTAGCAGAAGAGAATCTTGTGGCTTCGGAGGATACGATTTTTGCAGTAGGCCATGAGGGAGCAGATCCCCACAACACTGGTGGAGAGAACACAGTATTACGAACAAATACTCCAATAGTCTTCGATATTTTCCCTCAAGAAGTCGGGGCATACTGCTTCGATACAACAAGGACATTTGTTATTGGAAAGGCTTCGGAAAAGGTGAAGAAAACTCATATGGATGTGCTCGAGTCTCAGCAGCTGGCTTTAGACACCATAAAATCGGGAATTCCATCAAATGAAGCTATGATAAAGGTTTGTGAATTCTTTGAAGCAAAGGGATATAAGACGCCCACCTACTATACCGAGAAGAAGATTCCAATGACCGAGGGGTTCATCCATGGATTGGGTCATGGAGTTGGACTAACAATAGGTGAACCGCCTTATCTAGGTCTGACTTCAAGAGATATCTTGGCGGAAGGAGCTGTTGCAACGGTTGAACCTGGATTATACTATCCCAACGAGTTTGGAGTTAGAATAGAAGATGTCGTGGTTGTCAGAAAGGATGGGATAACGAATATGTCAACATTCCACAAAGAGCTGGAGGTTTGATCTTACCGATTGCTCGATTCCTTTGTGATTTCCTTCCCCGTATCTTCTGTTGGAGGCAGAGGTAATGGAGTTTGAAACAACAGTAAAAGACATCATATTGCGAACATATAATGTTAAGAGCTTCAGGTTCCCCAGACCTAGGACCTTGGATTACAAACCTGGACAATTCATGTTTGTCACTATTAAAAGAGGACAAGAGGAGATGAGGAAGCATTTTAGCATTTCAAGCAGTCCGACCGAAAGCAACTTCATAGAATTTACTAAGAAACTCACAGGAAGCGAATTCTCCAATGCATTAGATGCCTTGGAAATAGGAGATTGGACCAAAATAGATGCGCCTTATGGCAGTTTTACCTTTGAAGGTGAATTCAAAAAAATCGCAATACTTTCAGGTGGTATCGGAATAACACCATTCATAAGCATGTGCAGATATGCTGCCGATATGCAACTGAATACGGAGATTACGATTCTCTATGGTAACGTAACCGAAAGGGATATCGCTTTCAGAAAAGAGCTCATTGAGATGCAGAAACAGAATAAGAACCTTAAGATAGTTTTTGTTCTTAGCAATCCCGACAAAGATTGGAATGGCTTGACTGGTTTCATTACCTCTGAAATTGTAAAGAGGGAAATTCCAGATTATCTGGATAGATTCTTTTATACAGCAGGTCCGCCTGGAATGATTAAGGCAATGGAGAGACTGCTTGAAGAAATAGGTTTATCCAAAGACCAGATAAGAATGGAATATTTTGCTGGTTATTGATAAATTAATGGCTCCTTTAAATGAGTCCTCTACAAGGTTTTTCCTTGAGTCTTTATGAATTTAGATCTTAGGAAAAGAGCTACTGCAATTGCTGCAGAGATTCCTATAACAGCAGCTAGAAGAGCCAAGAATACAGTATCAATACCTTGACTACCCAAACAGAAAATCTTTCCATCATAAGAACATATATAAATGAATCCGGCAGAAAACGCAGGAGAGGAGAACTTCATGTCATTTATCTTGAATTCCCACATTAATCTGCCATTTGAAGCACCCAGACAATGAAAGACACCATAAGGGGAGCAGGCGTAGATTCTATCGTTAGCAATGATTAAGGAAGATCCAAGATCAACATCCATATAATGTCTCCATATTATAGTGCCATCACTGGCATTGAAACAGTAGAAGTAGTTATTACTTGAGCTTATGTAGATTCTTTTGTCAAACGCTGCTGGAGATGAAAATGCCTCATCATCGTTTTGATAGCTCCACACCAAATCTCCGTTTTCCGCGTCCAGACAGTGAACATATCCGGGAGCTCCAACATAGATCCTACTATCGAAGAAAACAGGAGACGACCACTCTACATTTGTAGCAGAGTGTTTCCATATTAAACTTCCATTTTCTGCATCCAGACAGCAAACGTAGGCATCACAGGCGAAAACACTTACATAGATTCTTCCTCCTGCAAATGCTGGAGAAGAAAAGACCCCCCACTCTACTTGGTACTTCCATGTTAGACTGCCGTCAACTGAGTTCAAACAATGAACATAACCTGGATCCCCAATATCTGAATTGCCAGAACCTACATAGACTCTGCCACTGACGACTACTGGAGAAGAAAGCACCCAATCTCCGGCCGAGTACTTCCATACCAAGGTTCCATTACTCGCATCCAGACAGTAAACATAGCCTCCTGAAGATCCGAAATAGACTTTGCCACCAATGACTGCAGGAGAAGATTCAAGTACCTCACCTTCTGTTCCATACTCCCACATTAAGCTTCCATTGGTGGCATTTAAGCAATAAATATAGCCGCTATTACTACCACGGGTGTCGTAAGCACCTATGTAGATACTTCCGTTAACAGCAGCGGGAGAAGAAACAATCTCATAATCAGCTTGGAAAGTCCAGATCAATGACGGGTAGATGGGGCCCGCCATGTTGGTATATCCCGTGTGAGCCGGATCATGTCGAAACATGGGCCAATCACTTGAGGTGACTTGGGTCATCTGATCAGATTGAGCAAATACCGCATTTGTCATTAAGAATGTCGTGGCCAAGATTATTAGGAAAATCATTAGAGACGTGCGACAGTATTTCATGCTTTTCTCTTCCCTCGCATTGCACTGAATTGCGCGACTGAAGGCTACTAAGAACGTTGATTTTATTAATGTTGTTTTTTTAAACAGATCCATGAAGACACCGATAAACAGCAGAATGATTGTTCAATTCTGCCCAGTAGGAGCGTCAATTCGTCTTCCCCTTTCTGCCACCAGCTTTCCGTTTTTGAAAACCTTTTCCGCGAGATTGACTCCGTAATTGTATGCGAAGAATTTGTGGTTTGGAGAATCAAAGATAACAATATCTGCTTTCTTCCCCACCTCTAGTGAGCCTATTTCGTGTCCCCTATCTATTGAGTGCGCAGCATTAATGGTAGCAGCAGTGAGGGCCTCTGCAGTTGTCATCTTCATCCGAAGAACTGCAAGCGTCATCATCATTTGCATAGATTCACAGAGGTTGGCCGCACTAACGTCCGTTGCTAGAGCAACTGCTGCTCCCCTATCGATGATTTGTCGAGCTTTGGCATATGTTCCTACATAGCAGAACGGAGAAGTCGGTAAGAATACTATTATTGTGCCTTGTTCTATTAATGCCTCAACATCTTCCATTGGAGTGTAAATGAGATGGTCTGCCGAAACCACTCCTCCAATCTCTGCTGCCAGTCTGGCACCACCGCTGTGAACAAGCCAGTCACAATGATTCCTTAGTTTCATACCGTGTCTTCTCCCTGCTTCCAGAATCCTTCTTGTTTGATCAAGGTTAAAATATCCTTTTTCGCAAAATACATCCGCGTATTCTGCTAGGTTTCTTCTAGCTATTTCTGGAATCCACTTCTCCACGATTTCATCCGTCAACTCATCCACTCTATTCTCATATTCGGGAGGAATACCTTGTGCACAAAAGGTCGGAATGAGATCGATTGGATGAGCCTTATTGAGAGTCTGAATGACTTCTAACTGTTTTATTTCCCCCTGAAAAGTCATCTCATAGCCGCTTTTCGCCTCGATTGTCGTCGTACCGTGAATGAGCATTCTATCGAGTATTTGTGTGGTTATCTTAAGTTGATCTTGAAAACTAGTTTCTGCAGTCTTTTTGAGTGATGTTGGCATTCCTCCTCCTTGAGCCTTAATTTCTAAATAGGGGACACCTTTCACGGCCATAGCTTCGAGTTCGTGCTCTCTCGTACCGGCGAAGACCAAGTGTACATGTGGATCGATAAGGCCAGGTGTCACAAGTTTGTCTGAGGCATCAATGATTTCAAAACCTTCTTCAAGATATTCCAACACGTCTTTCGTAGATCCAACGGCCGAGATTCTTCCGTCCTTTACCGCAACGGCACCCCTTTGGATCGTACCCAGATCATTCATTGCATCTTTGACTTTGGGTCTGTCGCTTGAGCCTTTCAGAGTTACCAGCTCACTAGCATTAATTATTGCGAAATCAGCTTCTATTCCCATGATTCTTCCTCCGTTTTGGGTTCCTTCTTAGAGAAGATATTATCTGACAACAAGCCCAAAATTAGACATCCAGATACTTTTTCCTCTCCCATTCGTGGACTGTAACACTGTAATCTATCCATTCTTTCATCTTGAGTTCTAAGAACTTTTTGTGGAATTCATGCCCCAGGCTCTGCTGGAGATATGCATCTTTAGAGAGTTCATTTAGGGCATCTGCGAGATTCCCTGGAAGGACTTCAATGCCTCTTTCGGTTCGTTCTGACTCACTCATCTTGTAGATGTCCTCTTCAACCGGTGCCATAGGCTTGATTTTCTTTCGAATGCCTTCCAATCCGGCGGAAAGAAGGGCAGCATATGCAATATAGAAGTTACATGATCCGTCCGTAGGTCTGTATTCCATACGGGTTGCTTTCCCTTTTCCAGGAGGAATCCTAATGAGGACCGATCGGTTATACCTCGCCCAGGAAATGTAGACCGGAGCTTCCCATCCAGGTACGAGCCTCTTATAAGAATTTACTGAGGGATTTGTTATTCCTGCCAGCGCCTTTGCATGAGTTAAGATACCCGCCACAAAGCTCAAGGCTATTTCGCTCAACCCATAGCTTCCATCTGGATCAGAAAAAGTGTTTTGATTCTTTTCATCGTCTATGAGGCTGAGATGAGTGTGCAGGCCAGCTCCGTATTCATGATGAAAAGGCTTTGGCATAAAAGAGGCAATAAGTCCTCTTTTGGCTGCCATAAGTTTTACGAGAAACTTGACTAGGTAGATGGTATCAGCCATCCTTAATGCTTGTGAATAGGCTATATTGAATTCACTCTTTCCATGAGGCACTTCGTGATGATGTTTTTCGATAGAGATACCCATATTTCGGAGGGTCTCAGTAATCTCAAGTCTTAAATTTGCGGCTCGATCTGTAGGAGGAGTCGCTAAATATCCCCCCTTGTCAATCAGCCTAATCGTTCCATCTTCCTCCTTTTCAAACAGGAAAAATTCTACTTCGCTGGCAGCATAAAGGCTAACAGATGAACCTAAGTCCTTCTTACCAATATCTATTATTTTCTTAAGTATAAATCGTGTATCGAACTCAAAAGGTTTACTTGATTCCGGCTCGTAAATGTCACAGACTACCCTGGCAACTTTTTGGGGAAAAAGATTTGAAGGCATGATGAGAAATGTATCAGGAGCTGGCATTAACTTTAGATCGCTCTTGCTAACATCCACCAACCCCCCCAGCGATGATCCATCTACGTGAATGCCATCCTCTACTATCTTTGGGAAGAGTTTTGAAGAAACCCAAAGAGAGTGCAACCTACCAAATATGTCTGTAAACTGCAGCAGTACCTCTTTAACGTTTTCCTTTTGAATAAGCTCTGCAATTTCTGGCATAATCATTTCTCCATCTATTTCAAAATACTCTCACTATCTATATCCTTCTGAATCACGTACGAAAACCATTTTTCATTCCTATATAGTTAACGGTTCTCATGCCCAAAAGTCCGATATCTTGTCCTATTTTTCACACATGTGAAGACTTTTTAGTCTGAAAATACTCTGGCATAATTATTCTGAGAAATGAACATATCAGAACCTCATCAATCTTGAAAGGATCGGGGATTTTCAATGGCTGAATTTAAAATTAACGGAGTCATAGTTGAGGATACGTTTTGTGAGACCTTCACCGCATACATTACAAGGATACTCATAACCTCCGTAAATAGAAAATGGGCTCTTGAAGCCGCCCTAGAAGCCAAAGGACTTGGTAGGTCAGCTACTATTCCTCCTTCGGAAGCTTCGCTGGAAACAGAACTGGAACCCAACAACACTCCCGACGGAAGACCAGGTTTCATAATCCAAGTTATCGACAGAAGATTCAGGCTGCTGAAACACTGGCTCATAGTTAGGATAAGGAAGGGAGTTATACCATACCCCAAAACCAGTGTTTTTGATGTCTTACCCAAGGAGATTGCGGAGGAATTCATAGATATCAAGGGTACTATGGTGCAGACCTTTGGAGATGGATACGAACAAGAAACTAAGGCGTTCGGAAGAGAAGTCTTCAGAATTCCTAGAATGGATGGATGGTTTCACGTAGAGAGAAGATTTGGAGCAATAAAAGGTGTAACTGGCGGAATGTTCTTGATCTTGGCGAATTCAGACGAGGCTGCATTGGAATCCGCTGAGCGTGCACTTGAAGGTATAACATCTGTTCCATACGTGGTAGGAAAGTTTGCAGCTTCTGGGAGTAAAGTCGGAGGGACTGTGTACAAGGATGTCATAGCAACTACCAACGACGCATATTGTCCAGTTCTAAGACATCACAAAGGCAGCAAAATTCCTGAGAATGTGAAATGCATTTATGAAGTCATAGTGAGTGGATTAAGGCTAGAGGAGGTACATAATGCATTGAAGATCGGAATAGAAAAAGCCACAGAGGTCCCAGGAGTATTGAGGATAACTGCAACAAACTACGGAGGAAGCTTGGGAAAAGGAAAGATTCTTCTTCGCAGCTTGTTCAAGCATAAAACCAAATAAATGTTAATCATAATCCGTTATTTCTACCTTATCTTCTTCTTATCTAGAAAAAAAAATTAGAATCGGTTGGATCATACTCGATTTTGATACGGCGATTCATAGACACCTACCATATTATTTTGACACGAATCCAGTTGACAATACCGGCGTCCAGAAGATTAGAATCATAGTTAGAAACGAAGATAGCTAAACTAATCTGCCAATCCTTTTCTCAACAGAATTTACCAATTCACCCTGCTGGATAAGGTTGGCCACATCTTCTATGAGGGGGGACAGCTCAGAATCTTCTTCTAGGCTGGGTGCAACTTTTCTGATCAGATTATATGCCTCGGACGTACCTATACCAGCCTTATCTACACCTCTGAATTCGAGTCCCTGTGCCGCACATAGAAGCTCAACTGCGATTATGTATTTGGTGTTTCGCAGGATGTCCCTAGCTTTCCCAGCTGCCGTGAGGCCCATACTTACAAGATCCTCTTGATTGGCATTTGTTGAGATTGAATTCAC
>JBHLPJ010000108.1:0-4521 GCA_048939565.1 Promethearchaeota archaeon | reverse complement strand
TAAATTTCAAACCCAAATTTCCTATGCAAGTTTAGAGAATGGTCATTATGGAACTGCAGATGTGATCTTATTCTACCATAACCTTCTGATTTTACCTGATTTATTAACTTTTCAAGAAGCTCCGAACCAATACCCTTTTCCCTATGCTTGTCGCAAACACAGACTTGATACAGCCAAAACTCTCCTTTTTGGGCTGTATTCGGAAATCCGACGATATACGCAATGATTTCTCCATTCACTTCGTACACAAAGAATGTATTCTCAAAACAGCGAGCCAAGAATTCATATGTACCGTCTATGCTGGCTCTCAACAGAGGAGAGCAGTTTTCAGCCAGTTCAGTAATTCTGAATTTATCTTCGACCTTTGCGTTCCTTATTACCATTTAAAGCACCTTTGGCTGGGGCAGAAAAACTCAATCGTTTTCTTAGGTTTTTGATTTTTAACTTTATTGGTCTGAGACAGTAGAAAAGGTTTGAAACAGAAAGAAAAAATATATATCATGTATTCCTAGAAGCACACGTTAATGGGTGGTTCTGATGAGCAACATTGAAAGAACGTTGGTTTTGATCAAACCGGATGGAACAATGAGGAGATATATCGGGATCAAGATCTTAGAAGAGCTCGCCGATCAGAAAGATCTAAAAATCCTAGCCTTTAAGGAGCTTAAAGTCTCCAAAGAACTTGCAGAAAAGCACTATGAAGTCCATAAGGATAAACCCTTTTTCGACAGTCTTGTTGAGTTTATCAAGGTTGGAACAGTGATTGCGATGATTATCGAAGGTGTTGATGCAATTCGGCGAATAAGAGGGTTGTTTGGAAACACGTTCAGTCATAAAGCCGAATTGCATACTATAAGAGGAAAATATGGGATTTGGGGCGGAATAAATGTTGTTCACGCCTCTGATGCGCCAGAAACCGCCTCGAATGAGATGAGACTTTGGCACAATATGGCCGGTCTAGCGATGGAAGATTCTAAATTAGTAAAGGAAAGAATTGACGAGTATACATCAAAGTGGGATCGCAATAAAAAAAACTATACATCGGAACTCAGAGAAATCTGCAGGAGAATCGTAAATACTAAAGATAGAATTGGGCATCTAAAGAGGGAAATGCTTGAATTACTGAAAGAGGAATGTCCTGACTCCTCTTCAAAGGACGTTGAGGCCCTAGTTAATGCAATCGCGGTGTCCATTCTAACATGAGACTTCAGAATCTTGCCGATAGAGTTAAAAGGACAAATCAATAGTCCTAAAATCATCCATATTAGCTGAGGGTGAAACAAATGGTAAAAGTACACAAATGTGTATTTTGCGGTCACGATATTGAACCTGGAACGGGTATGATGTATGTTCATATTGACGGAAGTATCAAGTACTTCTGCTCCTCTAAGTGCCGAAAGAATAACCTTGTTCTAAAAAGGAAACCACGAAAATTGAAGTGGACTACAGCATACCAAGCCAAGTAGAGGGAGATTATCTGGCTCTAATTTTCCTAGCCTCTCTTTCGGTTTCTCTAAGCATAAGAGTATCCCCTAGTCTTACTGGGCCCTTGACGTTTCTGGTAATAATGCGCCCCCTGTCTGATCCGGCTAATACTCGTACCCTCACTTGAATAATCTCGCCGGTAACTCCTGTACGCCCGATGATCTGGACTACCTCTGCTGGGATACCTTCTTTCGATTCCATTTAGTTTCTACCCCTTTATTCCTCCAACTCCCTTGACTATCTCCTTGATCAAAGACTCTGCTTCTCCTGCCTCGACCAACGCAATTGCCGATGCAGGCACATCGATTCCTGCAGCAGTTCCTAATTTCATTTTGCTTGGTACATAGATATATGGGGCTTTCTTTTCTTCGCAGAGAAATGGAATATGCGCAACAACTTCTGGAGGCTCCACATCTTGAGCTATTACCACCAGCTTTGCAGTTCCTCGTTCTATAGCTTTTGTGGCTTCATTACTGCCTTTTTTGATTTTTCCTGTGTCTCTGGCTATCTCGACTGCTTTATATGCCTTATCTGCCAATTCCTCTGGTACCTCAAAGCGAACATGAATTGGCTTGGACAACTAATACACCTCCTTCGGGCTTTGCCCTCATCATTCATCATTGCATAATAACTTGTGATTTGTAATAATTCTATTTCTACCTTCTAATAATTTTAAAAGCTTTCGATTTAAGACTATCTTAGTGTTCGATTTGCAAAATTGGAAAGTTTATACCCTCTGAGCTGGAGCCATTGGCCAGTCTTTCCGCTGATAATAACCCTTGCACCTTTTAATTCATCTATCGTCTTTGCCCCGACCAAATGCATGGTGATTCTAAGTTCTTCTATCATTATTCTGAGAGTACTAATTACTTTGTTGACGTCTCCTCTGTAGGCCGATTGGAGCAATGGAAAAGCAATGCCAACGGCACTTGCACCCAAGGCTATTAGCTTTGCTGCATCAAGACCTGATCGCACTCCACCGGTTGCTATTACTGGTAGCTTTGTTGATTGAGCCACCTCAAATGCACTCACTGCAGTAGGTATGCCCCAGTCCCAAAAGGTCTTTCCTATACGATTTCTGTCCTCATCCCCACTCTCAGCTGCCCGATATGTCTCAACTCCTGCCCAACTAGTACCTCCGGCCCCCCCCACATCGATTGCGGCTATGCCGGACTTTTCAAGAATCTCTGCTTCTTCCCTTGCTATACCTGCACCTGTTTCCTTTGCGATTATTGGGACACTAATCTTCTTTGAAATTTCCCCAATCGCATCAATAACACCTGAAAAATCAGTTTCTCCTTCAGGTTGTATTGCCTCCTGCAGCGCATTTAGATGTATGGCTATTGCATTCGCATCTATCATCTCCACGGCCTTTTCTATTTCTCTTAGGTTGTACCCTCTGGAAAGCTGTGGAGCCCCGAGATTTCCTATAATGAATGCGTCTGGTGCAATTTCGCGCACTACTCTAAAAGTATCGATTAATCCTGGATCCTCTAAAGCAGCTCTTTGACTCCCAACACCCAGTCCGACGTTCAATTCTTTTGCTGCTTCCGCCAACGTTGCATTAATCCTTTTTGCAATAGGGTGTCCTCCAGTCATTGCAGCAATGATAATTGGCGCATCTAGATTATGATCAAGAAAGCCCAAACTCGGATCGACATCCTTTTTCGATATCTCAGGAATTGCATTATGGATTAATTCTACGTCTTCCAGTCCAACAGTCTTATCCTGTGCTTGGACAGGCTTTTCCAAGCAGATCTTTATGTGGTCCAATTTCCTAGGCTCTACCGATGTTTCTTTCACTTTATGTTCCCAACCTTTTACATGTGTACCCAAAACCTTCTCTCCTGTTAACGTAGATTTCACATTTCCAGGTTTGGTAGCGTTTATGATATTTACCTCTATGCCCCTCTTTGCTATTTCTACTAGCTCTTTTATCTTTCCTGCCATTCCACCAGTAACATCCCCCACATCGCTAGTCTCCAGACTAGATAAAATCTGGTCAAAATTCCTAGGTGTGATCTTACGGATGAGTTTTGCGTCTTGATTTTGCTTAGGGTCGGCTGTGAAAATTCCGTCAACATCAACGCCAAAAACTACTCTTCTGGCCTCCAGATGTATTGCAAGATACTTCACAATCTGGTCTCCTGAAAGAATGGACATCCCCCACTCTTCGTCCATGACTGCATCTCCATAGATAACAGGAACAAAACCTTTTCTCACGTATTCTCTTACTGGAATGCCGAATTCTGTAATTCTACCGCGACTAGTAGTAACGCAACTAGATGGAGGAATTGATATAACAGGAACATCTCGTTTCAGAAATGCACTAATTACTATTTGATTAAGCTGCTCCATAGCTTTGTGTGTCTCTGAAAACCCTATGATTTGATTTGGATGATGGAAGCCTTTATGAATCTTGTATTTTTTGGCCATGGGGTGGCCAAATGATCCCCCACCATGAACTATAACCAATCTTTCGCATTTTGCCGATGCGACCTCTTTTGCAATCTGGTTTACCACTTTGGGTCTTACCCTAAATGGTTCGGCTTTTTTTGTGATGACACTACCGCCCAGTTTTAGAATAATCGGCTTACTTTTCAAATCTAACTCCCTGTTGTGAGAATTTTGTCGTAATGGGTTCGCCCTTTGCCTTCCTTATCGCTGAGGCAATTTCATCCTGTTTTTCATGAGTAGAAAGTGCAATTATACATCCTCCCCCCCCGGCACCAGTAAGTTTTGCGCCATATGCTCCAGCCTTGCGTGCTATATAGACCAATCGGTCTAGCTCGACTGTTGATACTCCCAAAGAGTATAGCAATCCTTGGTTAATATTCATCAACTCTCCAAGGGTCTTCAGATCACCATCTTTTATTGCCTTCTCAGCTTTTCTGGTTAGATCGGCTATTGCATTTATAATGTGGTCGATGACTTTGGTGTGTCTGTCGTGACGGTACCGGACTTTTGCCACCCATTCCCCAGTATTTCTCTCCTTCAGTGTATTTCCAATTACTAGAGGTACTTCACTTCGAACGT
>JBHLPJ010000018.1:0-14688 GCA_048939565.1 Promethearchaeota archaeon | reverse complement strand
GACTTTTGCCACCCATTCCCCAGTATTTCTCTCCTTCAGTGTATTTCCAATTACTAGAGGTACTTCACTTCGAACGTTTATATACTGAATCTTTCCTCGTTCATATGTCATAACTCCCCCAAATGTCGCAACAGAATTGTCCACTCCCGAAGGCGTTCCATGTACTGCTTTCTCTGCCTCGAAAGCAATACTCGATATCTCCTCTTTCCCAAGCGAAATACCCAAAGCGTGACCCACAGCAGCTACTGTTGAGACTGCAATAGCTGCAGATGACCCCAAACCAACACTCAGAGGTATTTCAGAATTGATCTCGACCTTTAATCCGACGTTCTTATTTCCTCTCTCAAGCGTCTTGCTACAAGAAATCCAAATTGGCCTAAGCACCGATAGCGTCTCAGGGTCTACTTCGGGCGAAACCTCGAGAGATGTAGGGAAGACTCCAGTAATTCCGAGATCTGATCCAAATATAGTGATGCAATTGTCGTCTGTGAGCTCTACTGTTGAGTATGCTCGTATATCAAGGGCTGTGACTAATGCGGGGGTACCGTAAACGACGCTATGCTCTCCCGTTATTATGCACTTGCCGGGCGCTGAATAGGTGATCTTTGACATTCTACTCCCACTTTGCAGTAAGGAAGGATATCTATTTAAGAGATTTATATTTTTCTCCGCAAGAAGACTCCGTCAGAAAGGGTGGGGTAGTTCACTAGACTTTTCACAAAACATCTAGGCAAAAGCCAACATCTTAGGTTCTTTTTAAGTGGGCCTGAAAATCGTCAATTGATATAGATAAATCCCCATCAGGTGGAATCTCTCCACGTTCTCTTAAAAGCTGTCTTGCCAAAAGCCAGTACACTGTAGAGAGCGCTTTACGCCCTTTATTATTCGTCGGAATTATTAGGTCAATATTTGTGGCATTACTATCGGTATCACATAGTGCAACAACAGGTAATCTAGTTTTGACGGCCTCTTTTATGGCTTGACTATCTGCTCTAGGATCAGTTACCATGATTATGCCTGGTTCTATGTAGTCCTTGGAGGCAGGATTGGTTAGCGATCCTGGTATGAATCTTCCGACCATGGATACTGCTCGAGTTAAATCACAAAATTGCTTAGCCGGTCTCTGACCGTATTGTCTCGCAGATATTACTACGATCTCTTCTGGATTGTATCTGGCCAGGAATTTGGCAGCCACTCTTAGTCTCTCGTCAGTTCTTTTGATATCAAGTACATAGAGTCCGTCTGGACGAACTCGATAAATAAAAGGCCTCATAGATTTTGTCTTAACCTGAGTCCCAATATGAATGCCATTCGCAAGATATTGATCCAACGGTATAAGAAGCTCTTCTTCCTGTGGTTCCTCTGGCGTGGTTTCTGAGATGCTCTTTCACCTCCAAACTACTCAAAAAAGCTTGTAAAACAAGTATTTAAAATTTCAGTATTTCATCTATCAGCTCTTTTGCTTCCTTGTCAACGGTCACGTGGGAAATAAACATTCTTCTGCAACAGTAACGTTTTATTTGTAAGTCGTTTAATACACGATTGGGATTCTCATTTTGCTTTATCACTCTCTTCTTGAATTCTTCCCATTTGTCGGCAATGAGTTTTCCACATGTAAAACAACGTACAGGTATTATTATGTTAATCTTCCTCCGTTAAATTAGAACGTGTCAATGGAGATGAACAAGTCTGCCTTTTAAAGATTTTTCTTTTTGACAAATTAAAAAAGAATTACTCGACAAATAGGAGTCATCAGGTTTTGAGGACAACTTTTTCATCAATTAATTGCTTATCGGGTGTTGCTTGCTCGGCTGCAATCGGGGTGGGGGCAGATGTCAAGATCGCTTGTCCGGCCATCCAGAGCTCCCGTTTGAGGAGATCTCTGACTGCAGCTCTAATGGCTTCACTTCTGCTTAAATAGAATTCTTGCCTTACTAGCTCCTCTAGCTCATAGATGTATTTCTCCGGAATATTAATACTTATCACTTTCAATATTTTCTTCCTCCAATAATTAAGGAACCTCCTAAAATCTTAATAAGTATTGTATGGATTTTCTGTTCTCCTATAAGACTGCCCATTTAAGGCGCCTTTTTTGTCGGTTTAAATTCTAAGATTCTATTTTTTGTCGCCTTTATTGGTATGCGAAGTACGGGGATGTGAATTCGAATGATTGCAGAGAAACCCCAAGTTCTCAAAAACAGTAACATGCTGAGCTATTTCTCATTGCATATCCTTGATGAAAAAGATATCGGATGATAAAGACCCATCAAATGCCAAATTGCCCCGATCATCTATAGGACTTCTGCTTTCTGGCTCTCGCGCTATGTCCTCCGAATTTCTTTGGCTCCGTTCTTCGAGGATCACCTGCGAGCATTTTTCTGTCATATTGAATGAATTCCTCTTTCAGTTTAACGTTTTTTGACCAATTTGCCAGTCCTCTCGCAATTGCTGTCCGTACAGCATCTGCCTGACCCATGTAACCTCCACCGCGGACTCTCACATAAATATCGATTTTCTTAGTTATGTCGTCTCCTGCCACCAACAATGGTTCCATTATCTTTGATCTGGCAAGTTCAGAGCCATAGATTCGAAGTGGAACATTATTTATCCGCACTGTTCCTCTGCCCTTGCGAATAGTGGCTCGTGCAATCGCACTCTTGCGCTTTCCACTAACTAAAAGAACCTTTGTCATGTTCTTATTCCTCCATGGATGGGCTCCAACCCAATTCCCTACTTAGATCATAAACTCGTACATATCTGCCTTTGATTCGTTCTATAGAAGCTTGAGGAATTGTTTCTTTTAATTTATCCTCAATCTTGTCCGGAACGCCTATGTGTACTATAAGGCGTCTATAGGCTTGCTTTCCTCGGGGAGTTTTGTGGGGGAGCATACCCCTTATTGCTCTTTTCACAAATCTATCGGGTCTGCGATAATGAAATGGCCCTCTCCAAGGCGCACTAAGAGTCCTAATCCCAAATCTCTGTCTGTATCTATCCAAAATGCTTCTCTTGTTCCCCGATATGGCTGCCTTTTCTGCATTGACTATCATGATATTCTCGCCTGCAAGAAGACGTTTTGCAACAGTGCTTGCCAGTCTTCCCAGAATCAAATCAGAAGCATCAATTATTTTGTGTTTTTCCATTAATCCTCCCCCATTATTTAATTATTAGAACATTGGTACCATTTGGATTCTTAGTCATCAATTCCTCTATCGTAATGGATTCGCCGCCAGCAGTCTTTATTTTCTCTTCAGCCTGCTTGGAGAACATCAATGCAGCAATAGAAACCTTATGGTTTAATGACCCCGATCCTAAGACCTTCCCTGGAACAATAACAACATTACCTTCTTCCGTATGACGACTGATCTTTGAAAGATTGACGGCTACTCTGACTCTTCTTGATTTCTGGAGCTGTTCTGCTATCGTTCGCCATATTTTTTTCTTGGTTTTTCGCAAGTTTATGATTAGGTGCATTAGATTTGGATCGGTAGGTCCTGTAGGTTTTGGCATAGACTCACCTCTTTACTTTGGCTTCGCCCACGAGTTCTATGAACTCTTCTGCCTTCTTCTCCAATATCTTGGTTGCTTTCTCAACAATTTTGCTTGGTGGCAAAGCTCCAGTCGATTCGACATCAAATATGAATGTAGACTCATCCCAGGATATGTGAATTGCATCATTTTCACAGGATTCCACGCATGATTTACATAGACTACAGCTTAGCGCATCGTGTAGCATAAGAGTTCCATTCTCTTGACGAAGTATGTTCTTTGGACATGACTTAATACACTCTGCACACAGATCACATTTGTCCAACTCTATATCGATTATTGGCTTATACCTATAAGAACAACCAGATACTGGTTGGTATTTGGCATGTTCTCTACCAATCCCTAGTCTTGCATACGCTTCAAGCACCAGTCGCTGGCCTTTTGCCAGCTTGACTAGTGGTATTTTCTCGCTTGCAGGAATCACCTTAGGATCTTGGGATTCTAGGTCTCCAGAGTAAACAGTTATTCCGCCTTCTGTTGCCTCTTTATTTAGGGTCAGTATTACCTGGCATTGAGCACATCCAGATCCGTTGCATGAACATACGTTTGGAAGTACGTATGACTCTAAATCGGTTGCAAGAGGGATAAGCCCAAGTCTATGCGCCAAAACTTCATCGAATAGGGGAGACGTATTTTCAACTATCATTAACTCATCTATTGTCATAGATGGCACTTCAGATATCATAATTCGTCTTAAAGAGTTGGCGAAAGCTGAATCAATACCTTCTACGTAGAACTGGATATGATTATCATCTTTTTCAAGAATCCGAATCTTCAATCTTGTCCACCGAAAGTTATCGCTTTAAGATAGGATAATGGAGAAGCGAAAAGCATATTTTAAGCTTTTCATTTTGTGTGGAATCCCTTATCCACCAAAACTAGATCGGCCCGGATTCGGGATTCAGATACTTCAAGGCAAAATGCACGCTTTCTCTTGCCTCTTGACTTGTAGTTACGCCAATTGTTACAGCAGAGATATTACTATGTTGGGAGATATATTCAAATGCCGCTTCCGGCTTTATTTGTCCTGCAGCAAGAACTTTCATACCTATGAAAAACTTGGTAGAACTATCGATCATTCTTTCAAGTTCAGTTTTATTTTGCATTGCATAACCTTTACTGTTAAAGGGCACCAGAATCACGGGGCAATCTAACTCCTCGTGCCCAATGAAGGATATTGTCTCTATGGGTTCATGAGTGGCTATTCCAGGTATGACTCCAATATTCCGAATCTCGTTCAATAAATCGGACAGCATTTTTTTGTTTCTCAAATCCGCAATCTGTCCATGAACGAGGATGATTCTTGCATCCATCCTTTCAAGGATTTCAATCCCTTTCATGATGTTATTTGGAGGGGTACTGCCAATCACAATGAAGTCAGAATATTGATCTTTTACAGTACTTGCAGCAGCCGGGATTCTTCCTAAAGGTATTACATGTACACCTCTGCTCCCTGCATCATATGCGGCCATCATTAGTTCGGCCATTGCCTTCGGATTATTTAGGAACTTCTCTCTCCAAAAAAGCGCATTTATGCCAAATTGCCCCGCTCCAAAGAATGGAGACGTTCCGATTGACACCAGTGGGATCTCTCTGCCTTCTATGCTTGTAAATAACATCTGAACCTCCCAATCAACTTCTCTAAGTTTTATATCCTACCTCTTATTAATTCATTTACACTCGGCTTTAGGGAGAGTAGGTTTATGTACGCTTGGGTAAAGAAACAAAGAGGGCCCGGAGCAGAGCTCGTCAATAATGTGGAAATGCCAGAAATCGGAACACGAGACGTACTCGCTAAAGTCATTGCCTCCTCGATTTGTGGAACTGATCTCCATATTTGGCAATGGGATGAATGGGCACAGCAGAGAATAAAGAAAGTTCCTTTTATTCCTGGACATGAGGTGGCCGGCGAAGTTGTGGAGGTTGGTAAGGAAGTCACTGCTCTTCAAGTTGGCGACCTAATATCAGCAGAAACACACATAGTCGATTTCATGGATTACCAGTGTAGAACCGGTCGAATGCATGTTTGTCAAAATGTGAAGATACTTGGAGTTGACACAGACGGGGTTTTTGCAGAATACTTCTCTCTTCCAGAATGGAATGCATGGAAGAATGATCCCAAACTGGATCCTTTTCTAATGTCGATCCAAGAACCCCTAGGCAACTCTGTCCAAACACTTCTTCCGAAAGACAATGTTGAAGATATCGCTGGAAAAAACATCGTCATTTTGGGTACGGGTCCAACAGGGCTTATGGCCATAACCGCTGCAAAGGCATTTGGTGCCCAACAAGTTATCGCCACTGGAGGGGGAACTAACAGAATAAGAATGGAACTCGCAAAAAAAATGGGAGCAGATATGGTTTTAGACGCCAGAGAGGAAGGAGATAATCTCATCAAAAAAATAATGGATGCGACGGACGGGGTCGGCGCTGATGTTGTTTTAGAAATGTCGGGTGCTCCTTCTGCCCTAAAACAGGGGTTGGAAGTACTTACTCCTGGGGGAAGGGTTTCCATGTTGGGGGTATTTCGTCGTCCTTTTGAGTTAGATTTCACAAATCTGGTGGTCTTCAAAGCAGCAAAGATATATGGAATAACTGGCCGTCTTATGTTTGAAACGTGGTTTCAGGTGAAGGGACTATTAAGAATTCCAAGTTTTCGTGAGAAAATAAAACAAGTAATCACTCACAAGGTACCCATAAGAGACATTGATAAAGGCATCGAAATACTCACCTCCAAGCAGGCAGGGAAAGTTGGCTTAGAGGTCATATGGGAATAGACCCTTAATTCACTTTTTGGTGATTCTGAAAACCTTGAAACAAGAACTTATTTATAGAGTTCGAACTCCTAGAGTTAACTTCGTATACATATACGAGCATCCATATAGAAGATGATAGGGGGACTCATGAATGCGTGACTCTGTATCCTTCCTAGGAGAGGAATATGGAGAACTAGTAAGAAAGAAGTTAGAATGGAAAATGATGAATCTTCAAGGTCCTAGTCTGCCTCACCCCACAGTGAATGGCAGAAGAATGCTGATGCTTTGCTCAAACAACTATCTGAATCTTAGCAATCATCCAAAGCTTAAAGAGGGTGCTTTGAGCGCAATCGAAAAATACGGAGTCGGTCCCGGCGCAGTACGTCCAATAATTGGTAATATGGAAATACACGAAGAGCTTGAAGAAAAACTTGCAGATTTCAAGGGTACTGAGGCTTCGCTTGTTTATCAGAGTGGTTTTACTGTGAACTCGGGACTCATACCTCAACTGATGGGGAAAGGGGACATAATCATAAGTGACGAGCTCAATCACGGCAGCATAATCGATGGTGTTCGCCTCAGCAGGGCAGATAGAGCAGTATACAAACATTGTGATTCACAAGACCTAGGTGAGGTGCTAAACGAGGTCGAAAAGAAGAATTACAGACGAATACTCATAATTACAGACGGCGTATTTAGCATGGATGGCGACATCGCACCTCTAAAAGAGATTGTAGAACTAGCCAAAAAACATGGCGCAATGACATACGTTGATGACGCCCACGGGGATGGTGTACTGGGTGAAAACGGAAAGGGAATTGTCCACCACTTCCATTTGGAGGGAAAAGTAGATGTGGAAATGGGGACTTTCTCCAAGGCCTTTGGAGCCATGGGGGGATACATTGCAGGAAGTGAGGATCTCCGGAATTTTGCTCTGAATAAGTCGAGAACCTTTTTGCTTACTACGGGATTGCCCCCAGCTCTTTGTGGGGCATGCATTGCCGCCCTTGAGGTCATACAAAATGAACCACAATGGCTAAAGAGGTTGTGGGATAACACGAACTACTTCAAAGAAGAGCTTAATAGACTGGGATTCAATACCGGAAACAGCGAAACCCCCATCACACCAGTAATTCTCGGGGAAAGCGATGTGACAAACAGATTTAGCGACCAACTCTCCCGCGAAGGAATACTTGGAACGCCCATCGTCTTCCCGATGGTTGCCCGTGACAAAGCTAGGATAAGAGCAATAATGAATGCTGGTCTTACAAAAGAGGATTTAGACTTTGCGTTAAATGCTTTCGAAAGAATCGGAAAAGCTCTAAAAGTCATCTAATATTGTTGAAAGACAATGGAGCCTTATGTGACAAACAAAAATCAATTGCTGCAGAATGCTCTTTCTTCCAAAGATCGGTCTGCAAGAAGCATAGCACTTGACATTATTGAGGTAATTTTTGAAAGCGTAAATCCTGAAAAGGCCGTAAGAAGGCATATCAGATTAAAGAAAGAGATGCTATACGTTAATGACTATTCTATGGATCTAACCGAGATTGACAGGATTCTTGTGGTGGGGGGAGGTAAGGCAAGTGGGGCCATGGCAACTGCTTTAGAAAGAATTTTGGGCGATCGAATAACCGATGGCATTGTAAATGTACCCGAGGGCACAAAAGATAGGCATGCAACGCATTCTATTGAACTTAATGAAGCGGGACATCCTATCCCAACAGAAAGCGGTGTTCGGGGGGCTCAAAGAATAGTTGAGCTTGCAGACTCTGCAGGAGATAGGGATATAGTGATATGTCTGATCTCTGGCGGCGGGTCTGCCCTGTTACCACTTCCCTGCCCTCCAGTGACATTGAAGGAAAAACAAGAGCTTACCGATCTATTGTTAAGATCTGGGGCCAATATCAAGGAGATCAACACCATCAGAAAACACATCTCGACAATAAAAGGAGGACAGCTGGCCACCAGAGCATATCCCGCCACAATTTTGAGTCTTGTAATTTCTGATGTTGTTGGTGATCCTTTGGATGTTATATCTTCGGGTCCAACCGTCCCAGATACGTCCACATTTGTTGACGCGCTTCATATTCTGAGAAAATACGAACTATGGAATAACATTCCTAAATCCATTCAATCAAGACTAGAACAAGGAGTAGCGGGAAGAATTCCTGAGACACCAAAGCAATCCGATCCGAGTTTTCGAAAGGTTCACAACCTAATTATTGCCAGTGGAGATCTGGCAATTGAGGCTACAAAGCAAAAAGGAGAGGAGTCTTCATTAAACACACTCATTCTTTCGTCCCATGTTGAGGGTGAGGCAAGGTATTTTGGGACTTTTCTGGCAGCAATTGTGAAAGAAATAGCTCTAAGAGGAAATCCTGTACAAAGACCTGCAGTAGTGATTGCTGGTGGAGAAACAACTGTTACCCTAACAGGACACGGAAATGGGGGACGGAACCAGACCGTCGCCTTAAGCGCAGCCCTAGGAATTGATGGGCTTGATGGAGTTGTGGTGTTTTCTTTGGCAACGGACGGAATAGATGGAAACAGTGTTGCAGCCGGTGCCATTGTCGATGGGACTACAGTGCGTCGCGCCAGAATGCTAGATCTGGATCCCGATAAGTACTTGAAAGAAAATGCAGAATATCACTTCTTCGAAAGAATAGGTGATTCTATTATTACTGGACCGACGGGTACAAATGTAAATGATTTAATGATAATAGTCGCTATCTGACTTGTTCTGCTCTAGCATTTTCTAGTCCTTCCTTGCAATCAAGCTTGCAACAATCGACAGGATGATACCTATCCAGCTGAGACTTTGGGTCATCGCAAAGATCAATCCAACCAGACTTGTCCATCCCTGAAGAGCAGCTGAGCCGATTTCCACCAGTAATCCTATAATTCCCATACCAGCACCAATGCTTATTATGAATCTACCAGTCGTCACTCTACCACGATGGATTAGAATTCCTCCGATTATTACAGCAAATCCTCCAAGACTAGCAATTATAGATAAGGCCCACAATACATAAGAAATCACTATGGCAACTTCGCCTCCGAATTGTGCAGCTATGTAATTCAATATAGTTTCATAGAATCCTAAACTACCAGTTGTACGTGAGACTATCAGTATAATTCCTGCGATAGTTGCCAATACCAAAGATGGGAAATTTGATGGTTTTTCTTCACCCATTTTGCGTCAACCAGACCTTTGATAGTTGATACCAACTTGGTTTCTATCTTCTATTATATTATTAAGTAAACTACCCCACCCTATCGGATGGAGCTTATAGCTGCGCTCGGTATCAGTCCTATACCGTTAGGTATAGTTTCAACATCATCACACGCTAAATCATGGGCTTGTTTACAAAAACCCAGCCCGGTAATCCGCGTATAGCGTTGGGCTATGTTTCTTGCGCCGTTCAGATCAGAGTTGAGGGTGTGTCCGCAAGCATTACATTCGAAGAATCCAATATGTCGGGAGGTGTTTCTGCTGTGGCACCTGTTACACTCTTTGCTGGTGTAGTGCGGGTTGATATGGACCACTCTCGCACCTTTGAGCGAAGCTTTGTACTCCAAAAGCAGCTGGAGTTCTCGGAATGCCCATTTATGCACCCACATGTTATGCTTTGCTGTCTGTCTGATGTATGTCAGATCCTCCATCACCAGGACATCTCCTTCGGAAAGCGTGGAAGCAATCTTTTTGGAAACATTGTGGTTGACCCAAGTCATAAACCGTTTCCACCTCCCTTTAGACTTCTTAAGCTTTCGCTTAGAAGCAGGTGTGCCTTTCGCTTGGAGTTCAGCTACAAATCGTTCCCACTTAATTCGTTTCCTCTTGACACTTCCGAAGAATTCGCTGTCGCTGCTTACCGCCAGGGTGTTTACTCCTAGATCGACACCCAAGATTTTGAAGCCGTTGTAGCTATTTACTTGGATATCGACCTCTCTGGAGAACGTGAAACAGAAGAACAGACGACCTTTGTGGTCTTTTATAAGAGTTCCTTCTCCCAGTTCCCAGTCGAGATATTTATTAAAAACCTCTGGTGTGTTTATTCGGATTTTGACTCTGCCCTTCATAGTTGACAAGGAAAGAGCTGTCCACCCATTGTTTATGGAGGCGCATCTCGGGAAATTGTATCTAATGGACAATTTCTCAGTAACCTCCGGTTTGGTCTGTGCCCCTTTGACCATTTCTATCGCTTGCTTAATAGCGTTGCACGCCAATTGAGAGTGGAGACCGAATCGCCCTCTGACCTCGTAGTAGCATCGGTGATGGAGTGTTACTCTGTACTCAATTCTATGTCTCCATGCGACATCAATACAGAATTGGACAGCCCGGGCGTACACTTCCATAGTTTGGTCCAAGATCGCAGAGAAATCAGCTAGTTTCACTTTAGCGGTCACAACGACCTTCATACATTCTAGTTACTTCAGGAACCTATTTAATGTTCGCCTTAATTCCTTTCGCCCTTTCGGACAGAGTATCCTTGAGGTAATCTAGATGAGCCTACGGTATCCCTTTTCTTTGTCGGCCCATATTGATTTCGTATTCAAAAAATGTTTTCACTCGTGTTTTGCTGAAAGCAATATTTTTGAATGGAGACGACGTCTATTCTAACAACTGCAAATCAAAGCATTAACAGAATATAAGGTGTATCCTAATGTCTGAAGTTTCTACGCTAGCTTTAGCATTAAAGAAAAATAAAACAACAGTAACTGAACTCAAAGCAGCAATAGAAAGGGAACTAAATGAGGCAATGTCCGAAATTGACGCGCTGATCCGTCATACCGAGAACCTTGAAAATATACTAAAAGAGAAATGGCAAATAACAGAGGACAAAGAAAAGATCATCTCTGACTTGGAAATAGAAATTACCAATTTTGAAGGAGAGAAAGCGCAAGTAGAGACCCGGATTACAAGTAAGAAAGAAGAACTCCTTGGACTTAACAGAGAAAAAGATAACCTTCAATCGCAACTTGAACAGAAGCAAACTGAGCTTGACGGAGCTAAACGAAAATTGGATCAGTTAACTCAAGATACCGAAGACCAGCAGGGGCTTATAACGAAGCTAAAAGGAGATTTAGAGAATGTCAAAAACGACCACGAAAAAGCCATCGCAGATCTCAGAGTTGCTTATGAGAATGCTAACATGAGAATGAGCCAGATTCAAGCCCAGCATAAAGCATTAAGATTTCTACTTCAGAAGAAGCTGATCAAAATGCCCGAATTAGCAGTGATAGAGAGCATGGTCGGCAAGCAATCGCTTACTGTGGACTATCTCCAAAAGACCACGCTTTCCAAAGCCTCACTGATAGAGAGTGTTGTGTCTGGTCTTGCCAAAAGAGGGGTGCTGGATTATAACCCTGCCAGTGGAGAGATAACCGTCAAAAAGGAGATAAAGACCTAGGAGGGTAAACTATGTCTGAAATAGCAAGAATAAAGGAGCTACTGGGAATAGGGGAATCAAAGATAAACGATCTAAAAGAAATCGCTTCTACAAGACTGAAATCGATACTCAAGGAAATCAAGGTGGCAGATCAAGCCATTCATGCTGTTGAACAGAAACTACAGGAAACCGAGAGACGTATTGAGACCTCAGAAGAGCAAATAGTGAATCTAAGGGATAACCGAAATAACCTTCAAGCTGGGAATGAAAAGCTGAAAGAAGAACTGGCAAAATTGAGTCAGGAAACCGCCGACCTCAAAAGACAAGTTGATAATCTGCGGTCCAAAATAGGGGACTATAATAGCCAACTTGGCCAAATCCAAAGCAGAACAACCGATCAAGATTCAGAGCTCAAAGAAGTTACTAATACGGCAGATGGGCTACAGCGAGAAATTGAGCGAACCAGACTATCAAATCAACAAGAATTCGAGGAGAAACAAACAGGTTTACAGACCATGCAGCAAACCCTCGAGAAGATAAGAAATGAGGAAGCCGTCCTGGATTACTTACTTTCAGATGCTGGTTCTACTCCATCGGAGATAGACATAGTGGCCGTACTTGCTCAAAAAAGGCAAATATCCCAAAGGGAGCTGCAGGAGTTTGTAAGTGTTCCGCCCGCAATTACAATGAAGGTTTTAAGATCCTTAGAGGAAAAAGGAATTCTCTTCACTGCCCCTGATGGATTCATACGCTTAACAAAACCAATCTAGTCTATTTTGACCGCTATATTATTCCCCATTTTCTTTTACCGAGTAATCTGGCTGTGTCTCTCGACATTTCCAACAATACCTTGCTTTTTTTGGAAGGGTAGCTCCACATTCTATACAGTATTTTACCTCAGCAGGATCGCCTACATGCTCGAGGGATTCAGTGGCTCCCATATCGAACGCGCTTTTGGGAAAATAGAACCAAAGGAGAACACATAGCCCGGCAAAGACGATGATGGTGACAATCACTATTGCAGAAACTAGACTGTCTCCAGAAGCGAAAATGAAGAATGGAAATATCACGATACCTCCGCCTTCAAGCGGTACACTTGCCGGAATATAATGAAGAATCCTATTAAAACTAGAATAAAACCGATTGGAAATAATTTTTCTAGACGCATAATGGGTCTCCCGTCCTAAAATAACGGCTTCCTTTTAGAACATGGAGCCTTTGGTATAACATGTTAGGTTTCTATGAGCGTCTCTGTCTTATTGATACCTTTTAAGCAGTTAATCTCCAATATGACATCATTCAGCTCTTTTAGATCAGCCTCCTCAATAAAAACCACAATATCATATCTTCCGTAAACCGGGAAAGTCTTTCGAACTTTTCCGATGTCTCTAATACTCTTTAATGCTTCCACTACTCCACCAGATGATGTTTGAATTAAGATACAAGCTCTAGCCATGATTTCCTCTCCTAGTTCTCTATATCCGCCTCAACTAGTGTTTCTGTAGCCCTAACTCCTCCCAACCCATTAATTTTGAGTGAAACTTCAGTTAGGCTCTTCAAATCCGTGGTTTCTACTTCCACAACAACATCCCATCTGCCAGGGGTTGAAAATGCCGATTTGACTCCTTCGAAGCTCTTTATCTCTTCAACAACGCCTGAAAATTCACCCCTCTTACAGTTTACCAGTATGCATGCGAGAACCATTTTGAACCCTACCTTGTTTTAATAAATAATTAGCAGCGAATAATATATCTCTTTCTGAGAAAATAGCAATTTTGGACATTCGTTGGCTCATTTGGGTTTTTCTTCCGATCCGAGCTTTCTAAACCGGTAGAGACCCTACCCAATTAGCAAATTATTTATCATCTGAGTGATAAGAATAAACGAGGTGTATTCCTTGGCGGGAAGGGTTAAGAAACTGATTGTTGATACTTGGAGAACTGGTTTACATGGTGAGAAAATCGGGTTTAGACAGAGAGAACAGTGGATGTCCAAAAGCCGAGCTTTTACACGTGATATGGACATCATCGGTCGTATTAAAGAGGATGACATTGATATTGGACTCCTGGGCATAAGAGAGAATGCTTGGAAAGGTAGATCGATGGATGGAAAAGAGGATAGACTCCGTGGCAGGCTGATTCTAAGGACTTTCTCAAAAGACGGGCAATGGCTAGGCTCCATAGAAGAAATGGTGGCATGGGAACTGGGCAACTCTATTGCAGTGAATAGCGAAATTCCCTCTTTCGCGGTCATAATGCCCAATTATGATTATTTGGTTCCTGTAAGAAAAGTCCACCAGCGGGTAACTATGCGCGAAAGTTTCACCTTTGAATTGATGAATCCGAAAACTCTTCTGGTAGATGTTTTTGAACTAAAATCCGAGGCTGTCAGTGTTGGAAGTGATTGGCACTTATATTATCGAAATGTCAAAGACGACCAAGAAGTGGCTTCACTAGACAGTAAAAGGTTTGACATCGGTGGAAAGGTAGAGATAAGCATCTATGATGAAGAATTTGCCACAAATCAAGCGCTAAAAAACGTACTTGCATTATTCTCTAGTTCAATAAAATACCATGGTGAAGTAAAGGACAGAATAAAGAGTAGGGTAAATGAGTTGAGAGCTGGAAAACGAATGATTCGCCCAACAAAAGGCGAGCTTTGGCTCATGCGGAACCCTAGAAGATTCGGAGCAAGACACTAGAAATGCCCAACTTCTCTGAGAGTCCAGGATTATTATGTTTGGGTTAACACGTTAAATGTATAGCAGCCACAACTCTCCTAGATTTCGATAGCTGATTGAATGCATCACAAGCATCCTGGGTTTTCTTGGCCGTTATCTCGATCCCGTTAGATTTGAGATATTCCAAAGTTTCTGACAAGATTTTCATTCGCCCATAGTACCCCGTCCCAACTACTAGAATCTCTGGTTTCGCTTCAACAACTTCTTTAATATCATCGACACATAGCTCGTGTCCTTTTTTCCTCCACCA
>JBHLPJ010000107.1:0-4598 GCA_048939565.1 Promethearchaeota archaeon | reverse complement strand
TTTGACTTTAGAGACCAAATCTCTGGGTAAAGCGAAATCCGAGACCATGGCCATGTTTCTGGGATACTTTATAGTATGTTCCATTAAAGAAAGCTTTTCAGGTGAGCTTAGACTGACTGCTAAACTAAAATGATCACCGACATCTACTCCCCTCTTCTCAGTCTTAAGAATCAGTTTTATGCTCAATGCCTTCTCTGCTAACCCAATTGCATCTTCTGCCAGTCTCCTTTCCAGTGGGTCTAGTTTTAATTTTCCGAGTATCTTCTTTGCCATAACAAGCTCATCTTCATTACGTTCTGTAATACAATTCCAGATTTTCGAGATTATATTCTGGTCTCTTGTTTTTTCATCCAGAAGAGAGTGATATTTCCTTGTCTTTTCTTCGCATTTGGAGAATTTTTTGTAATCTCCAACAACAAGATAGCATAATCCAGCTAGGTTAAGATAAAGAAGTGCAAACTGATATAATCTGATCTGTGAAGCAAGTTTTTCATTTGCCAAGTAGTACTTGACCGCGCGGATAGAATCATTTAAAGACAGTCTTAATATTGCGGCTCTATGCTGATTCTCCAAAGCTCTCCTAGAATCCTTTATCCGAATACTACACTTAGCTGCCCTCAGATAATTCCTTTCTACTTTCTGAAATTTCTTTGCCTTCAGAAATTGCTCTGCCGCTTTTTCAAATTCAGTAAGTGCCTTATCCCACTTGTTTTTGGAAACGTACTCCCTTCCCTTCTTTACGTGTTTTTTTGCTATATCTTCGGGACCTCTTCCCAAGATTCTATCGACAACGCTCACTCAATCAGCTCCCTGATGATTGTGGCACCTTCATTAGGTTCTCCTTCCCGGCTCAGAAACAGATATGTAATCATGATTCCTTAAGTAACTTTCCTCCATAATTGGCGGGTAGATAGCATTATAATAAAATCAGTCGCATAGTAATGTTAATAGAATCAGTCGCATAGTAATGTTCCAGGAGGTAGCTACTGAATGAAGCTTATGGATGTGATTCGCAAGAGATTGAGCGTCAGGAAATATAAACCAGACCCTGTTCCGGAAGAAAAAATCGAGTACATATTGGAAGCTGCACGTCTCGCTCCGTCTTGGGGAAATAAACAGTGCTGGAAATACATTGTAGTTACCGATGAGAACACAAAGAAAGAACTTGGGGTCCGCGATTGGGTTGCAGAAGCACCGGTGATTATAGTTGGCTGCGCTGATCCGGAACAATCTGGGCATAGCCATAAGATACCGTACTTTGCGGTTGATTTAGGAATCAGTATGGAACATCTGATTTTAGCTGCGGCTGAGCTAGGATTAGGGACTTGCTGGATAGGAAAACATTATGAAGAGAATATGGTGAAGAAAGCCTTGAGAATTCCGGACAACATAAGGGTTGTCGCATTGACTCCTTTGGGATATCCTGATGAGGACCCAGAACCTCGCACCAGAAGATCTATTGAAGAGATATCAGTCAAGAATCATTGGTAGCCATTCATTCTTTCTTCTTATGGATATAAATCGCAAAATCGGGGCAATTCAGCTCGCAAGCTAAACAACCATTGCATTCATCTGCGTTTTGAATCTCTGGAATGTGAATACCCTTCTCCGTCGGATTATCGGATAGCTTCAATACGCTTTTAGGGCACACATGGACACAAATATCACATCCTTTACAGAGTTCTTCATCTATCCTGATCTCTAATCTTTTCTTCTTGGTTGCCCGCTGCTTTTCACTCATCAAATCCTCTCCCTGAATCTCCTTCTTTGGATGCGATAGCAAATCCGACTTCAAAAGCTTCAATATTTAGGCTGGATAATTTCATTTCTTCTTTTATGGCTCTGATAAGATTGCTTCTTCTGACAGCTTCTTTCAATCCGACCAAGAAACCTAGCAAAATCATGTTGGCAAACAGACTATTTCCAAGCTTCCTCTCTGAAAGCTCAGATGCTGGAATCTGATAGAGTGCTGAATCTTCAATTGGAGGTTTGTGAACTAGGCTTGAGTCAATTATAACTATTTTGCCTTGTTTGAATTCATGCGCATATCTATCTGCAGCACCTTGTGACATTATGACAAAAACATCCACATCTATCACACCCGGGAAATCAATTTCTTCATCGGATATCACCACTTCTGTCCAAATAATCCCCCCCCTCACTGCAGCTCCATATGATTGTGTTTGCGCAGCATATTTCCCCTCATAAAGAGTGGCTGTTCTTCCCAGCAAATTTCCCATTGTTATGACTCCTTGTCCTCCGGACCCTACAATGCGGATTTCGGTTCTGCCCATTTTTCTCATCTCATTCTTCTGTACTGTTCAGTCAGTTCTGGGACTCTCTTATCAACAAATTCCCCGACAACGATCTTTTGATTTAATTCCTGAGGTGTAAGCTCTCTGGCTTTCTCTTTGCCTATGGAAGTCTGACGGAGCCACTCTATTATTTCAATTGGCTTCCTCATATCGATTAGTGGACCGTAACGGACAGGACATGGTGAAATCACCTCGACAAACGAAAAACCATTCCTCTGAAGCCCTTTCTTGATAGATCTGACAAGCTGTCTCCCATGAATGGTCGTCCATCTTGCTACGTAAGTTCCCCCAGCACCTTCAACAAGCTTGCACAAATCAAAAGGATTCTCTGGATTCCCATAGGGTGTGGTATCGGTCTTCAATCCCAAAGGGGTTGTCGGTGCAGCCTGTGCCCCGGTCATCGCATAAATGAAATTGTTTACACAGATTACTGTAAGCCCAATATTCCTCCTGGCTGCATGAATCAGGTGGTTGCCCCCAATTGCGGTCAGATCTCCATCTCCAGACACTACAACTACATTTAACTCAGGTTTCGCAAGTTTAATGCCCGTTGCAAAAGCAATCGGTCGTCCATGAGGTGTGTGTATAACATCAGAATTGAAAAGAGGGCTTGGAATCCACCCCGCACAACCTATCCCTGAGGCAAAAACAACCTTCCCGAAATCCAGACTTAACTCATCTATTGCTCTGAGGATACACTGGGCAATAACTCCATCACCGCAACCCGGGCAATGGGGAGAAGGCAATGCCCCTGGTCTAATATATTTGATTAGTGGATGTTGAAATTTCCGAGTCATCTTCTCACCATCCTCTTTACATAATCCAACACATGTGGTGGGTTATGAACGCCCCCTAAAATATTTGGAGGCAGAAATCTGATATCTGCCATTCCACAAACAGCACTCCTCACATAATCTAGAATCTGACCCATATTGTTCTCCAATACTATGACACTGTCAACCTGCTCGGCAACTTCGGCGATCTGCTTTGTGGCAAAGGGCCAGAGGGTAACAAGGCGTGCGCAACCGATCTTAATCCCCCCCTCCCTCGCTTTTTTCGTTGCCCATAAGGCAGATCTGAATGTTGTACCATATGTAAGTAATGCAGTCTTGGCGTCACCCATGTTGTAGGTCTCAATCCTGATTATTCGGTCCAAACGCTTCTCAATCTTTCGATAGATTGTTTTGATCAAATAATCAAGGTCTCTCGGATCACTGGTCTTTCTATATCCCTTAGCATCATGACACGAACCAGTAACATGGACTCTATACCCTGTGCCAAATTCCGGCATAGGAGCTACATCCTCACCAAGGAAAAAGTCTACCTCGTCAACATCTTTTGGCCTTTTTCTATTGATTAATTGGATTCTGTCTATGGGCGGAATGATAACCTTTTCTCTCATAAATCCAACATAGGCATCGGCCAAAAGAATTACAGGGGTTCTCAAAAGCTCTGACAAATTAAAGGCTTCGACCGTCATGTCAAACATGTCTTGTGGTGAAGATGGTGCAAGGACAACAATTGGATATTCTCCATGAGAGCCGCGTCTTGATTGGAGTACGTCTCCCTGAAGGGGAATACCTACCTGTCCTGTGCTCGGTCCTCCTCGTTGAATATCCACTATTACACATGGAGTCTCGGTTTGAACTGCATACCCTACGTTTTCTTGCATTAGACTAAAGCCCGGACCTGCTGTTGCAGTCATAGATTTGACGCCTGCCCACGATGCCCCGATGACTGCAGACAACGATGCTATTTCATCTTCCATCTGAATTGATATCCCGCCATTTTCTGGCATCTTTGCAGCCATGATTCGTCCTATCTCCCTTGCAGGGGTAATTGGATAGAATGCAAAGAATTTGCAGTCCGCAGCAATTGCCCCCTCGGCACAAGCCTCATTTCCTCCCAAGAAATCTACACGATCCCCAGCTTTTCTGGGCAAAAGTACCCCTCCTAAAAGGTGACAAATCAGAGAATACTGATCAATTCTGAATATCTTCTTTTCCTTTTAAATTAGATGCACAAAAACTATTTAGTTGATTCCTGACAATCACTACACTGTCGGTGTGAAAAATGAATGAAGAGATATCTGCGAAGGACTATTTTGAAAGAGGAAACATGAGTTACAGGCAAGGAAAATACAAAGAAGCAATCAGAGATTATAAAAAGTCATTGAAGATGAATCCAAAAAGCTATTCGACATGGGGTAACATGGGGGCTGCCTATGGAAAGCTGGCTAATTCCGAAAAAGCCATTGAATGTTATCTGAGATCATTGGAAATC
>JBHLPJ010000106.1:0-4599 GCA_048939565.1 Promethearchaeota archaeon | reverse complement strand
AGTATGTGTTGCAGAACAACTTGGAGATATCAAAAACCTCCAAGGAATATTGAGAAGGATAAGTATAGGGAAGAGAGGATACCATTCTGCTACAAAACAAATAAAAACTAGGAAAGTTGTTATTGAAGTTATTGAACCAAACTAGCGAAAGCCTTGGAGAAGTGATAAAAAATGGGTGGCTGTTGCCGCGGAAGTAAATCTGGCAGGAAAAAGGAAGATAAAAAGGAAGAACAGGAATAAATGGCTCGCTTAAGGAAAACCTCCTCCGGTCATCTTTTTCTTTTTCACCTCCAATTACTGAGCGAGTTGATTGTGATACGAACAATAGTGTTAGGATAGGTTCTGGATTCGGAGGGAATTGCATGGTTGACTTGAGTCTTGTTGGGAGATGTGGACTATATTGTGGTGCTTGCACGATATTCAGGGCATACAAGGATAAAGGGAAATTCCTTCAAAAGACCGCGAAATTCTTCAAATGTCGGCCCGAAAAAGTGAAATGCGAGGGTTGTCAGGCTCTGACCTCCGATAGTTGGGGAATCAACTGTAAGATTGTCAAGTGTCTGGATACAAAAGGATTTGAATACTGCTACGAGTGTCCGGACTATGATGCAAGTTCGTGTGAAAAGTTTGAAAGAATTTCAGAAGGTTATCTAAAAGAAGATAATGTAGACTTAAGGGCAAGCCTTGAGAGAATTAAGGCAGGAGACATCGAGAACTGGCTCAAGGAAAGCGAAAAAAGATTCAGTTGCCCTCATTGTGGCAGACCTTTATCAACCTATAGCAGGATCACTGAGTGTTATCATTGTGAGGAAAGACTCACAGTCTAGAGAATTACTTGATCCCATTTTGAGATCGTATGATGAGGGATGTTAGCAATGCTAAGATTATTTAATACTATGACTCAGAGTAAAGAGCCTTTTGTTTCAAGAGAAGATAAGAAGGTGAAAATGTATACCTGCGGGCCGTCAATCTATAGACGCCCTCATATCGGGAACTATCGCACGTTTCTTTACGAGGATATTCTTCAACGATATTTGGAATATTTGGGTTACGACGTTGTCCGACTTGTCACGTTAACAGATGTTGAAGACAAGGCAATAAGAGAAGCAGAGAGGGAAGGAGTTGATTTGAAGGATTTAACAGAGGGAATTGCCGACATATTGTTCTCTGAGCAAAGGCTTCTAGGCATCAAAACTGCGACCTATAGTCCTCGTTCTTCAACCTCTGTCGATCAGGCTGTAAAACTGATTAAAAGATTGCTGGAAAAGGGATATGCCTATCGGCACCGACATGAGGGAAGGTCAAATATTTATCTGGACCCCTTAAAATTCAAGGAATTTGGGAAGCTGTCAAGAATAGACACGAATAGCTGGCCAAAGTCGAAACGACGATTCCATAAGGACAACTATCCAGGCACTCCTTGGAACAGGGGAGATTTCATCTTATGGCACGGATATAAAGATGGCGATAAAGTCCATTGGGATACCGATATTGGGCGTGGTAGATCAGCGTGGAACGTCCAAGATGGGGCGATGGTGACCAAACACCTGGGATTTGCAGTGGATATAGCATGTGGTGGAATAGATAACCTTGTAAGACACCATGACTATAACATTGCAGTCATAGAAGGAGTCTCGGGTGAGGAATTTTCACATTACTGGCTCCATGGAGAGCATCTTTTTGTAAATGGAAAAAAAATGTCGAAGAGTAGAGGAAACGTCTATTACCCCAAAGATCTCATAGAAATGGGTTATGATGAAAAGCACATACGCTTCTTTCTAATCTATAAACATTATAGAAAAAGACTAAACTTCACCATTGAGAAATTTAAGAAGACGAGCCGAGAATTAGACACTCTTAGAGACATGGTTACCAACCTTCAGAAAGCGGAATCACATGAATCAAGTCCCTCAGCCGATAGAATTATACCCAAAATCCTTACAAGTTTTGAAGAAAGAATGAACGACGATTTGAACGTGAAGAGTGCCTTTGACAGCATCTTCAGGATTGTGAAAAAACTCAATATATTAAACGAGAATAGCAAGCTTGGCTCCAAAAACGCAAATGGGGCCATAAGGAACCTGCAAAAGGTTGATCGAGTTCTGCGCATTATCTTCTGATAGTTAGATGAGAGACTAAGGAACCAATGAGTAGAACGCTCAAATTGGATGAGCGTCTCGGGGATTCTGCATTGAAGAAATGTGGAGCATTGGGAATAGGAACGCCAACGACTGGCGAAAAAGAGGCTGGATGGTGGTCAGAGCAAATAATATAAAAATCCAATCTCGAAATCTTTTTAAAACCTCTTTTCATACGGAGTAAGTATAACACAACACAAATAACAAGCTATTCTCGATTTGAGGGTGAGTCTATATGGTTGAAGAGTTGCCTGTTGAAAAACTAAGAAGGGTATTTGAACCCGGGGAAATGGAATGTGAGACCACCGAGGAACTACCTCCTCTTGAGGGGATTATTGGTCAGGAGAGGGCTGTTAGAGCACTAAGATTCGGTTTGGATATCAAAGAACTAGGATTTAACATCTATATGGCGGGACAACCGGGCACCGGCAGGATGACAGTCTTGAAGGACTTCCTAGGTGAGATAGCAAAAGAGAAGGAAGTGCCGAATGATTGGTGCTATGTCAATAATTTCAGAAATTCCTACGAGCCAAAGGCCATAAAACTGCCTGCAGGCAAAGGCAAGGAATTCAAGAAGGATATGTTGAATCTGATCGATGATATACAAAGGCTGCTTCCTGAAGCTTTCAGAAGTGATGACTATGATGCCAAAAGAGAGGCAACAGTAAGGGCTGTAGAGCAAGAAAGACAAGTACTAATCACGCAGGTCAACAGGAGAGTTCAAGAAGAAGGATTTGTGCTTAGAAGTAGCCCAATAGGCTTGCTTATGGTTCCCACGATAGAGGGAAAACCTCTTAGCGAAGAGGAATTCGTTTCTTTAAGTCCAGAAAGAAAAGACGAAATCGAGAAAAAAAGGGAAAAACTGGATGCGGAACTTAGAGTCGTATTAAGCCAAATAAGGGAATTAGGGAAGAAAATTGGTGAAGAACTCAAGAAAGTGAATCACGAGGTTGCCCTCTACGTAATTGGGCCTTTGATATCCGATCTTCAGGAGAAATATAAGGAGCTTTCAGACTGTCTGGACTATCTGGAAGATGTTAAGAATGACATCCTAGAAAACATTCCTCAGTTTGTCAGAGAGCCCAAAGCCAGGGCTCCCGGAATTGTTAGTCAGCTCCCCTGGATGGCGGAGGCTCCTTTAAGAAAATATGAGGTGAATTTATTAATAGACAATTCCGATTTGAAAGGTGCTCCGGTCGTTTTGGAGACCAATCCTACGCATCAGAATCTCTTTGGAAGGATAGAAAAGGAGGCAAGATTTGGTGTTCTGACAACTGATTTTACTATGATACGCTCAGGTTCCCTTCACAAGGCAAACGGTGGATATATAATGCTCCCCGTTGAAGAGCTGTTGCGGAATATTTTCACATGGGATGGGCTAAAGATGGCCATTAAGAATGAGAAGATTTCCGTAGAAGAAGCCGGAGAGCGTTTGGGGTTCATTACAACAAAGGGTCTCAGACCTACACCCATACCATTGGATGTCAAGGTGATCCTGCTCGGAAAGACACTATACTATCACTTGCTTTATACTCTTGACAGAGACTTCAAAGAATTGTTCAAAGTCAAGGCAGAGTTCGACATTTCGATGGATCGAACAAAAGAAAACGTAGATAAATTCGCATCCTTCATCTGCACATTCTGTAAGAAGGAAAATCTAAGGCATCATGACGGAACGGCAGTGGGTAAATTGATTGAATACAGCTCCAGACTGGCCGATCATCAGGAAAAGCTCTCCACAAAGTTCTCAGAGATTGCAGATATTATAAGAGAAGCTAACTTTTACGCCACACAAGAGAATGCCCGATATATTACAGGAGATCAAGTAAGAAAAGCAATAGAAGAAAAGATACACAGATCGAAACTCTTACAGGAAAAGATACAAGAGATGATCGAACGGGGATTTGTTCTTATCGACATAGAAGGCGAGAAGGTAGGACAGGTGAATGGGCTTTCTGTAATGAGCCTAGGAGATTTCTCTTTCGGTCGACCCTCTCGTGTTACATCAAGTATTGGTATGGGAAGAGAGGGCATTATGGACATTGAGCGAGAATCGATGCTTGGAGGAAATATCCATACCAAGGGTGTCATGATACTTGGAGGATATTTGACCGAGAAGTTTGCCAAAGATAAGCCCCTGAGTCTATCTGCTCGATTAGTCTTTGAACAGAGTTACGGCGGAGTAGAGGGAGATAGCGCATCAAGCACTGAACTTTATGCAATTCTTTCAGAATTGTCGGGGATTCCAATCAAGCAATATATAGCTGTCACCGGTTCTGTGAATCAAAAAGGCGAAGTTCAGGCTATCGGTGGAGTAAATCAGAAAATAGAAGGCTTCTTTGAGGTATGCAAGATCAAAGGTCTTACAGGAAAACAGGGAGTAGTGATCCCTGAAAGCAATGTTCAGAATCTAATGTTAAGAGAGGAAGTCGTAGACGCAGTCAGGGAAGGGAAGTTCCAT
>JBHLPJ010000105.1:0-4676 GCA_048939565.1 Promethearchaeota archaeon | reverse complement strand
AAACAATCTTGTCTCCAACTTTGTGGCCAAAAGCGCATTTTCCTTCTTGATTCTTTACCTTCACCTCAATGATATATGGCATATATATTCGACACTCCGGGATATTGAACATGGGACATTATGGATAGCGATAGTTCTTAACGCTAACGGAAAAAAGAATATCCAATAAAGTGCCTCACTTATCTATTAGGTCTGGGTGACTCCTTCGTTTTTGGTTTTCTGGCCACAATTCACTCAGCGATTAGGTTTGCGCCTGGTGCTTTTGTTCCAAACTCGAGCCACAATTTGCACAAAAAACCGCCTCTAGAAGATTCTCAGTCCCGCAATAAGGACAAAAATTGGCTGGTGTTGGAGACGTCATAGCCTCTTCTGGAATTTCTGGTGTTTCTTCCGCTGGTGGTGGAACCCTCCTTCTTCTCCTCCACAACAATGCAATTGATACTGCAACTATCACAACGACTACAGCAACAATGATTATCAACCACGGGAATCCTTCAATTCTACCTGTTATGTCAGAAAGAGCGTCGATATTAGTGCTTGTCACAACATAATGAGCCTTGAGATATCCAATAAGAGGTATATTGCCCTGAGCAACAACACCAAGATAAATACCAGTCTCCTTTTCGAAGTACATATGCTGATCGAATCCTGATATCCCGTTGGCCATTATTAGATTCCAACACTCATAGCCGTTGAAGAATACTGAAGATTGCACAGTAAGGGTGTCATCATAGACTTGCACGGTACTGCCTATATCTACGTTAGTAGGAATCCATAAGTCACAATAATCACCCACTTCCATGTAAAAATCGGATAGAGTTGAGGAGAGGACAAGACGCGTGTTTAGGTCTACGGTTACTGTCCCAGTCTCAGTATCTTCTTCTCCATTAGCTTTTTCATACGAAACGACGGCGAATGATATATTGGGAGGATTAACCCCGATAATTGTGAAATTATACCATCCTGTTACTTGAGCCGAGGAAGCAGTAACAGTAAAGCTCTCAGTAATGTATGCGCCGACAACGAATTGTTGAGGAGCTTCTGAGGAAAGAGGCAAATGAAGCAGAGAGAATATCATGAGAGATATTGAAGCCATAACCACAGTTGTCTTAAGTCTGGATCTCATTCTTTGCTCCCCCCTAATTGTTGTTATAATTTGGAACTTATAAAAGTGTTCATGAGAAGCTCTGATTCCGTACTATTGATAATTCTCAACGCTTCCCTAGAATAAGCAAATGATCTGACTGTTGGTTTCTTTGTTATTTATTGAATATCCTGAACTACGTTTCAATTCCAGCTGGCTTCAACAATGGAAGATGGACCATCAGAATATAATATCGTCTATGGCTATATCCTCATAGATCATTTGTGCCAACTTACACAGATTCTTAAGATTACATGGCTCAAAACTTAGGTCTGGGATTTGAACAATTGTTTTATCTTGGAATCTATTTCTAAGCTCTTCAATATATCTGTCTTGCAGCTTTTTTTTCTTTTTCAGGAATAGAGATTTTGCTATTTCATCCGTTATTACACGATTTATGTATATCGTATCCAGATTCGTGAAGTGCTGAGAAAGTTCAGCAGACCTAAAAGTCTCATTTACAGAGGCCTTCTCAGCAAGGGTTACCAATCTGAGGGATGCTTCTCTCAAATGCTCAAGTATTCTCTCAGCTCTTTGGCTTAAAGCCTTTGCTTCCTTGAGGAACCTCTCCCTAAACAGACTAGAGGAACTACCCGATACTCGTGACGGTGCAAGAAGTCTGCTAAGTACCTGATAGTACAACATTGGTTTCTTCTTTGTTTTGATTCCTTTTCCGAGGACTTTGGTAAGGTGAGTTTCTGGAATCTCTAGGAGGGCGAACATTGATGCTGTCGGGGGGAAGTCTGCAAGAATTATATCATATTGCGCTTCATTTTCCAGAATATATTCAAAGAACATACTGCTTTTGATCGACACCGGAAGAAATCTGGGGTCCAAAAAGGAAATCATTTCTCCTATTTCTGGAAAGATCCTGTCCACTTTTATTGAGGTCAGCATGGTTCTGAAGCTGTCCAGGAGCACCTTTGAGGATTTTTCTGCCACTTCTTCTGTATCAGGTTCAATCGCATACAGATTTCTTTTCAGTTTTCTTGTTTTTGGCCCTATAAGAACTCCAAAAACGTCAGATAGGCTGTGGGCGACATCAAAAGATATTATCAGGGTCTTGTATTCTTCCGAGAGGTGTGTGCTCGTAGCAGCCGTAAGTGTCGTTTTTCCTGTTCCTCCTTTCCCTCCAAATAAGATTAGCTTTTTCATTTCATTCAGCCTATAGCGGTCATATGAGTATTGCCAGCATGAGAGCTAGACATAACACAATATTATAGATTGTTGCGACTTGAAAGCTTTTCATGGCATATCTCGGAGATGTAGGTTCTTTTGCCAGAGGAATTACTGAAACCCAAAACATGAGCGAATTACCCGTTATGAGCACAAGATAAATCCAGTGCAAGGATACTAGGAAATAGATCATGACCCCGAGAGCGAGGGTTAGTATTGAAAGGAAAATACTGACCCATACTGCCTCTCTTGGTTTCAATATCACACCAAACGCTTTGGTAGGAACAAGGCCATAAGGTTCTTCCAACACTATATGAAATGATTGCCAAAGTACAAACAAGAAGTATAAGAGCCAAGGTATGCAATTCGATAGGATATCACTTGGCGAAAAAGCCGCCCAGCCTCCAATAACTATTAATGCAGGAATCCAAGGCAATGTCATATATCCAACTCTGTCTCTAAGAAAAGCAGTATATATTCCTCCTAGAAGAAGTGTTATTGCACCGACCGCGGCAGTTTGCCAATTGAAAAAAGTATAGGCTATATATAGTCCAATTGCCACCATTATGATAAAATATGCAACTGCATGGCTCCTTTTGATCAGACCAGAAGGCAGAGGTCTTGTTGCCCACTTCTTTTTGTCTCTCTCAGAATCCACAATGTCGTTGAGAATGTGAATGGATACGGTGAGAGAGTATGCTGCGACTCCACCAACCAGAATTTCAAACAAGCTGGGAATTCCCCCTAATGCAAAAACCACACCTACACCACTCAACACCACACCCATGAATGCAACTAGGGGTCGTTGAAGACACAAAAGTCCAACGATTTTTCCTTTTATTGTGGGTTTTAGTAAGGCTTTGTCTTTTTCCGTTGGATGCCCAAATAGAATATCCATTATCCCCAATTCTATTACCCTATCCATCTAGTATTCTGGCATTAGATTTAGCCCTCTCGCCAAAAGAATAGGCAAATCTAGGACTTCTATCGAGCCTAAAGCTGCTTGTCGTAAATTCATTACACATTGAGGGCAGCAGGACACTAAAACTTCCGCTCCTACTTCTTTGGCCTCTTCAACCCTCCACTTCCCTATTTTCAATGCTTGATCTATCCACCCGCCCGTTCTTAGCGGTCCTCCGCAGCAGTTTGCCTCTTTCCGGTTGTATTCCATCTCGACCAATTTGATTCCTGGAATTGCCTGAATAATCTCTCTTGGTTTTTCAAACATTCCATGAAATCTGCCAATGTGGCAAGGATCGTGATACGTAACAGTCAATTCAATTTCTCGGTTAAAGGTTAGCTTACCCTTATCTATTAATTCCTTGAAGATTTCAAAAATATGAAAAACCTTAAGCTCTGAACCTCCGGCAATTTTGGGATAGTCTTTACTGAAAGTTGTGTAGCATCCCGGGCATGATGTGAAAATAGCAGAAGCTCCAGAATCTGCGATTAACTCCATGGTTTTTTTGGCAGTCTGTTTTGTTGAGTTCATATCCCCACTCCAAGCCGGCACCCAGCCACAGCACGATTCATCAAGTCCAAGAGTACCGAAATCAAAGTCTGCTATCTTCAGTATCTCAGAGATTGCGTTTGCCGTCTCCGGCAACCAATAGGAGGCCATACACCCTGCAAAATACAAATACTTGGCCTTTTTTGGAACGGTAAGGCTTTCTGACAATAAGTCGATTTTCTCATCTTTGACTTTGCCTATCGGATTACCGTTTTCAAGTATGCCGTTCACGGCGGCTGAAACCGATTCTGGCATTTCAAGTCCTCTTTTGAGCAGATCTATTCGGACGCTTCTTATCAGCTCGGGCAGATCAATATCTGCAGGACAGACTTCCTTGCAGTAGCCGCATGTAGTGCAGAAATACCAGTTTTCCAAGAGCTCCTTTGGAATTGACTCTTCCTTTTCAAGAAAGTGTTTTAGGGATATGATGAGCCCACGAGGGCATACTCGATCGAATCCAATAAGTCTACGAGTTGGGCAGAATTCCCTGCAATATCCGCATTTTGCACAGATATATAGCTCCTGTTTGAATTCTGGAATTTGAACCATTATCAAGCCACTCAATCGGTTCTTGTAATGATATAGTCCGCCAAAGCCTCGAGCATATCCCGAGCTTCTGAGGGGGTAAGCTTATGAAGATGTTCCTTCGATTTCTCGATGAACTCCATGGCTTTCCTTGTGGAGTATTCTATAGATCCTGTTCTGTTGAGTAGCGCCAGAACATCATTCAGCTTCTTTTTATTAGAAGGGGCTTCAGAGAGAAAATTACGGAGTTCAAAGCGATCTTGTGGTGTAATGCTAATTATAGCATGGAGCAGCGGGAGGTTTAGTTTTCCGCTTCTTAGA
>JBHLPJ010000017.1:0-15054 GCA_048939565.1 Promethearchaeota archaeon | reverse complement strand
TCGATTTACAGGTCTTTCTAACCGACTAATATATTCCCTTAGAGCGTTTTCAGCGCGCGCTTAAGTCATTGTTGCTTTTCGTTTTTGCTAACTAAATAATATCTTCCGTCCCTTGTCTCAATGACACCCGAAGGTATGATTGTATTGGCACTCATTTTCAACCACCTTTCATCAAGTTTGAGTTGTTTAGGTGTTTTAGCAGTCTCTTCAGAAGTGGCTCCCGCTTCTTTGAGTGCTTTTTTAGTACGCTCCAATACCCATGCTGCATAAGCTGCTACTGCCAATTGAATCACCTCATTATCCTGTCAACTCAATTTAAGTTTTTGATATTTAAAACTTTTTAGTTTTAGTTAGTTTGGGTTTGGGGATTATATTTTAGTCTTAATTATGCATATATGTTATCAAGTCGTAGTGTACACGACGTGAATGTATTTCTATCTTTGAATTTCTAAGAACAATAAGAAAACCAAAACAAAGGGCAATAAGACAGAGTAACCAATATTCTCTTTTTATTTTTTGCTGTGTTAATATGGCTTATTTTCGCGTTTTGAAGGTTTCAGTCTTTAGTTTATTTATCAGGTTCCGACTCGGAAGTTTCTTGAACTTCTGCTCCTAGTTTCATCATAAGCTTCTTTAATTTTGGGTCTTCGTCTATTCCTTTAGAAAGAATCGAGAATATTTCAGGTAAGTCATCTTTTATGTTATTAACATAACAGGAAATATATTTGATGGCCAATATTAGGATAGGAGAGATGGAATTGGATGAAATAATAAGAGATGGGGATGCTATAGTTTCAAAACACAATTTCATTTTCTATGCCTTTGGTTATGAGCACCCAGAAGACAGCATAATCGCGTTCTTGAAATATGTTCCAAACGAGTATAGAGAATATTTCAGGATTCCATGGTTAGAATACAAATGGGAATTCCAAGGCATACCTCTCACCAGACCTTCAGAACTATATTCTCCAAGAACATATCCAGCTGTAATTGAAGGGTTGAGGCGCATATCTCCTAAGTATTTATACGAAGACAAAATCATTGGAAAACCAATAGTTGTGGTCCCAAAAGACCTGATAAAAAAGGTCTTTTTTCCGCGGAAACGTCTTCAAAAGCTGCTGAACAAAAAAAACCTTGATCCATTGGAAACAAAGGCTATCAATTTAATAAAGCTGTTATCAGATAAATCAGGAGTAAGTATTGCTGATTTTGGAATTCATGGCTCAATATCATTGGGTATGCATACCGAGAAAAGCGATATCGATATATCAGTTTACGGAGCGGAAAATTTCAAAAGAGTAAAGAAGTCTGCTGCCGAGCTGGATGAGGATGGATTAATTGTTCTATCCAAAGGTAATCAGATTGAGAGAATTCGATGTAATAGAGGGGCTTATGAGGAAAAGAATTTCGTATTTAATGCAACTCGCAAAAACGAAGAGATTACCGATCAATACGGTGGAAGGTCATATAAGGCAATAAGACCGCTGAAATTTTCATGTCAAGTTGTAAACGCTGATGAAGCCATGTTCAGACCTGCCAAATACCATATTGAGAATTATGTTCCTCTCAATAGATCTTACGAAATTGAGAAAAAACCGAAAACTGTAGTCTCAATGATAGGGGAATTCAGAGATATTGCGAAAGCAGGAGATAGAATAAAGGTTCAGGGCATGTTGGAACGAGTAGAAGGTAAAGGGACGACGTATAGAGTTGTTGTAGGTTCAGGATTTGGGAAGGAATACATATGGCCAGAAAATTCAGAGTAAGGGATAGAGATGCTCCGGTTACAGGTGAAGGTATAATCCTTCGAGTTTATGGTTATTCCCATCCGTTAAACGCAGCCATATGTGATGCAGAGTATGCAAGTGAGCGGATATACCGCAGTAACGATGCAAGGGCACTAAGAAAGGATCGGAAATCTGAGGTCATCTATTACAAGTTCTATTCTGACGGGGGGCTTCAATTCATTAAGAGGAATTACCCTCAATACCAGATTTACCACAAACCCTTGCAGAAATGGATGGTCGGAATTAGAAAAGAGCAAATTGCAGAATTGAGAAAACCAGAGGATAGACTCCAACAATTAATAATTGGAGAGAATAATGACCTCCTCATCAATTCCGGGATCGATGTCCTTGACATGATCTTTGAGCACTCCAACCTTAGAAGCTCGGACTTTGGGATTTTTGGTTCGATTCTGCATGATTTTCATCATATTTCCTATAGTGATTTGGATTTTATCATATATGGGAGAAGACCTCTTGATACTCTTCTTAGCTTACTGGCAGATTTCTACTCCGAAAGTAAGTCGAGACTAAGAAATGAGTTTGAGAGTCCTCCAAAGACTGGATCGAGCAGTCATTGGAGGTTTAAGGATTATTCGGCCAAAGAATATTTGTGGCATGAAAGACGGAAATTGATATGGGCACTATACAATTCCGAATCACTTGGGCGACAGATAAAGGTCGAATTTGAACCTGTACGGAATTGGAATGAAATTGAGAAAGAACCAAAGAATTTGTTGATTGAGAAAGCAGGTTGGATTAGGTGTATTGCCAATGTTTTGGCTGACAATGAATCTTGTTATATGCCATCTATTTATCCAATCGAGGTGGAGGAATTCAAAAGCGGAACCAGAGTAGAGAATATAGTTCAAGCGATTTCCTATGTTGAGGAATTCAGAATGCAAGCTAAAACTGGAGAAAGAGTTCTGATAGAGGGAAACTTGGAAAGAGTTACTGTCCCAAAAGGAAGTTTTCACCAGATTGCTCTAACTTATGGACCGCGCTATCACGATCAGGTGATAAAGGTTCTATAGTTTGCTATGGTGCAGTCATCTCGATTGCGTCTTCAGGACACGTTTTGCAGTTAAGGCAGAGTGTGCAATTGTGATGGCGTATTCTCTTCCAGGGTTCTTGGATTATTCTTATAGCCATTGGGCATTTGGCTTCGCATTCTCTTGCACATTTCTCGGTTGTGCATTTCGTGATTCTTCTCTTTATTCCTAAGAGACTGTTCTTGCTGAATAACCCTAGAAAAGCTCCGGCAGGGCAGAGCCATCTGCACCAGGCCCTAGGTATATATATTACCATAATAAGGACTCCGACCAGGATCGCAAGACGTAACCAAAGTAGTAAGTTTCCTGTGAATATGTCAGCGATGGTTCCTCGAATTATCATCCAAGGGATCAGGGCAAATAGCGTGGTTACGGGGGATAGAGGCTCAAAAGGACTCTCTGCAAAAGGCCCTAGAGCTTGAACGATTGCGGCCTCAGCTCCTTGAATTTTATAAATCACGACCCAGATGGTGAGAATTATCGAAATTCCTAGTATGATGAATTTGATTTCAGAAAATCTTTTTTCATTCTTTATCGATGGGTTGCGTTTTTTAACTGGAATCATTCCCAGCAAATCCTGAATAAAACCAAACGGACAAGCCCAGCTGCAAAATGCTCGACCAAATATCGCCGCAATTATGAGAAATATCGCGAGAGGAATGAATGGAAAAACAAGATCTATTGCGAGTTTCAGCAATAATTCGTATGCTCCTCCAGCGTTGGTTAACGGAGATGAGAAGGGATGTAAAAAGGGTACAATAAGGTTAAAGGTAATACCTATGAGAGCAGCGTTCAGCAATATGAACGATATTAGCTGGGATGTGAATCTAACAAGCCTGATTTTGGAAGGTCTTTTTGACGCCATGCCTTTTCACCAAGGAACACCTGCAAGTATCTCTGCATTAAAAACCCTCATTAGGGCATCTATTATGGATTGCTGTCCTAGGGTAAGACCCACAGCAATTAGAGCGAGGCCAATGGAGAGAGTAATTACAGCAATGACTTGTGGTCGGATCATCGTCATGGTCCCCTCGTTTGAACGGCTGAAGCTATAACAAGTTATAGTATTTTAGCGTTTGGTATACATGGGAGTTTGAAGATGGGTTTCGGAGCAAAGCATCTGCAGGCAAAAGTGTCGACTCTCAGGAATTCACAGTCTGTTTCTCAGGGGAGTTCTCAGTAATAAAGATCTTCTTTACTTATTCGCTTCATAGCCTTGCTCTTAATGGGTATTGGTTTTTCCCATTCTTCTCTTTTTTCCGTGTACTTGGGTTTCTCCGCAGCCAAATCTAGACCACATGTTAAGTCTGGCTTGAGCTTTCGTTTCGCACAATATGCAAAATTGCATCTTGGACCCTGACAAATATCATCTCCCGGTACAAATCTGCACATAACAATTGGGTTCCCGTTTTTGTTCTTCCTTACTACAATTGCATTCTGTGTACACTTAAAGAGCTTGCACGACACGGCGCACGGTTTTTTGGAAGAAATAGTAGACAAATCTTCTCAGCTCCTTATCAAAAATTCATTTCTTTTTGCTTGGTTTGAGAATTGCAGATTCAGTTTTTAGTATCGAAAAACATAGCTTTGCGCTTTTTAGTTCCTTTTCCAATTCTTCTTTCTTATTGGAATAATCTTTTTCACTTACTTGACCGACTTGATATCTTGCATATAGAAGAGCCAATTCATCTTTGCTTTCCTTGATGTCTGATTTGAATTTGCTTAGCCAGTGCTTGATCTGAGTCTCATAAGCAGAAAATTGTCCATCCACAATTTCCAGCTCCGTTTTGAATTCCTTTCTTAGTTTGTGGTAAACCTCTTCGGTTATTCTTCCGGCTTCAAGAATTCCATCTAGTTTCTTCATACGCTCTCTGATGGTCTTTCTTCGATTGAGCATCTCCTCAAATGGAAGTTCCTCAATCTTTTCGATCAGTTCTTTCTCAAGGTTTTTGATTTCTTTTAATCGTTTCTTAAGTTTGCTAAGTTCGCTTTCGATTTCAGGTAATGATTTCTTGCCGCCAGAAAGATCCGATTCAACTTTTTTAACTTTTTCAAAGCACTTATACTTCTCATCCTTTAATTCAGCAAGTTGTCCTCGGATTTCCAGTTGTTCCTTAATTTTCTCTGGAAGAAACTCTCCGTAATCGGGAGGTCTAAGTACAGACAAAATAGCATCTTGAGGAAGTACTGCACCACAATATTGACAAAACTTGTGGAATGCAGGGACTCTTCTTCTGCAGGTTGGACAAACCATTTCGTCCATTGTTATGCCTCTTCCATGGGAATCTCATTAAGATTTTAAAAAAACCAATAGATAAACTTTAACATTTTTGGTGACTGGTTCTTATTCTCACTGTCTTATTTTACTTATTAACTTGTCCAATTTTGCCTTTTCCGTTATAATAGTTTCGTTCAGAGGTTTTGTGGATAGAGATATACCTTTGGTTAATTCTTCGATCAAGTAAAGCAACGCCTTATCCGAAGAAAGATTACGTATTTGAAGTTCCCTTTCTTTAAACATATACGATGCTTCTTTCCACATACTTGTTCCAGGATCGAAGGAAAGGCAATACACATAATCATCTGTAAAGGCAATTACTGAGGTTGTTTCCCATGCTTTTTCGAGGAAGTCAACAATCCTCTGAGCATTTTCAGACAAACATATTCCTCCGATTTCAATTATCAGAATTATTTTGAAATATCCTTAAAAATATTATTTTGATCTGAGTGATTATGGTTTAAACCATGTGAAGGCGTAGTATCTGGGTTCACCAGTTGTGGAGATAGTGGCTATTATAAACTTTTTCCGAACGGTCGTTGCTAGTCTTCCAGCACGTACCATTTCTATTGCGGCAATCTTGCTGCTTTTGGACAGCACATGAACAATAAACGGAGAATGATCTAAACCAGGACCGTGCTCGTATACCGCAAAATCTGCGCCAAATTTTAGCCCAGGTCGAACAACGCGTCCACGATCCCTAAGATCCTTGTAGACGGTGTATTTATCAGAAAATTGACTGTGTAAGTCCTCAGCTTTTTTCATGAATTTCTTGATCTTAATTGGTGAACCAGTCTTCATATCGACTAGCGCTATTCTGTTCTTCTCAAGAAGGTATGCAGCCTCAAGAAGGGATAGTTCTAGGGGACGGTCAAATTCGGGTATCTTTGGCTTTCTTATACCTACAGGTTTTCCATAGAAGCCGTGTTTGTACAGAAATGACCCTGCTTTTGGATTCCATACTACGACACTATTTTTAACCAACTTAGCTTCTATGGGAATCTCCACGGTCTCCTTCTCTTCTTTCATCTTATCCGAAGATTCCTGACTTTCTTCCATACTGGTCATTTCCAATTCCTCCCATTTCATCAATATTACATATGGTAAAAACAGTATTTTAACTTGCGAAGATAGAGGAGTTAGGTGTGTAGAATCATTGAAAGTAATCTAACGGCATCTGCTGCATCTTTAACTCGATCTGCAGTATCTTCTATCTCATATATTAGCGCATTAATCTTGAGCAAAAGCTTCACATCCTTAATATCATCATAGTTTTCCTGAATAAGCCGTCTTTGAATGACATCTACCTCTTCTTCAGCTTCATCTACTTTTTTAGCGATGTTTGTTGCGTGGTCAACATTTTGACTCAACACAAATATGGATTCTCTTAGTCTTTCGGCCGATTTGATTAGTACCTCTACCATGGTTTTGACGCCAGTACAAACGTTATCTGGAGGTAACTGATCACCTAATGCTAACACACGAAATCCCGCCCCCTCCACATTATCGGCAATTCGATCCACGGACATTACAAGGCGCATCAAATCCTCTCGCTGAAGAAGAGTCGTTGATTGTGATAGTTGATTCAGTAAAGACCATTTAATACTGTTCGCCTCTTGCTCGAGGTCAGAAATTCTACTCACTCTTTCTTTTGCTTTTTCTATTCCTTGATTGATCCATTCTTCAACAAGAAGGCCAAATTCCCTTATTGCTGTTAATACAAGTCTCACATGATCTTGAGATGTATATAGAGCTTGTCGCTCTTGATTTCTTGTTGTCTCTGGATTTATCGTCATCTATCTCACCCGATGACCAAAGGATTCATTTCTGAATACCGAAGACGGTTTATGCATGTGTTCTTATAAATTCTTCGTTTGGCAATCATGAGAACCTTTTTAAATGACCTTAAGAATTAACGAGGGTTTAGTAACAACCTTATCGGAAGGACAAGACTTTGTGGATATTTCTCCTTTTGGCCATTTTACAGGGTCTAATAGAATGGCTTCCAATATCCTCTGAAGGACAATCAGTCTTATTCCTTACCTCTCTTTTGGGAATTGAACCTGCAGTGGCGATTTCAATTGCATTGTGGCTTCACATCGGAACAGTAGGGGCTGTTATCATTTTTTATAGGAACGACTTTCTGGGAGTGATTAAAGGTTCCACACAAGAATCTTCAAAACTAAGACAATTTCTCTTGGTGTCAACAACAGCTACAGGGATTCTAGGGGTGCCTCTTTACCTGCTGATAAAGAATTTCTTTGATCCGGGCTACGGAGACGTTGCCATGTTGGTTGTAGGCGTTGGCCTAATAATGACAGGAGTAGCCCTTTTAATTTCAAGAAAAGTTTTCGGAGATAAGACTATTTCGGACATATCTTGGATGGATGCGTTCATAATTGGAGCAGTTCAGGGGCTTACTATTCTTCCTGGAATCAGTAGATCAGGATTTACGATAGCCGCCTTGCTGTGGCGAGGTTACAGCCAGAGCGAAACTCTAAGGCTTAGTTTTATGATGAGCGTACCTGCCGTTGTTGCCGGAGTTATTTTGGATTATATTGTATACGGAATTCCAACTTCCCCTGAATTGTCCTTAATAACGTTGGCAATTATGATTCTACTGGCTTTTGCTGTAGGCTTCGCTACAATTGGGGGTCTTACAAGAATCTCTCGAAGGATCAACTTTGCCTACTTCTGTATTGTTTTAGGAATAATTGCCACGGCAATCGCTGTCCCTGCATTGGTTGGAGGAGCGGGAGCGGGCATTTTTGGTGCCATAGCTAATGCAATAAATGTGGCTGTAGATTGGCTAATAAACGTGATTATCATAATTGGTCCAATCGGATTCTTCGCAGTAATGATAGTGCAAGCTATAGCTGCTCCAATCCCCTCGGAAGCAATAATAATGTTTGGAGGAGGAGCATTCTTCAGCATTTATGGTTTTTGGACTGGGCTCCTAATAACCGGTATCGTTGGAGGATTAGGAGAGTGTGCGGGAGCCCTATTTGGATTCTATATCTCTCGATTTGGAGGTAGACCAATAGCCTTACGCCTAATAGGAAAGACAGGCATTCAGTTTGCTGACGAGTGGTTCACAAGATGGGGCGGCTGGGCAGTCTTAGTTGGACGACTTGTTCCGTTAATTCCATTCGATGCAGTTTCTTATGGTGCAGGCTTAACTAGGATGCGATTTCGAAGCTTCATGACCGCAACAGCCGTAGGTGCATTTCCAAGAGCATTCTTCTATGGATATTTAGGAATCTTGCTTATCATGGTAGGTAGCACAGGAGGATTAGAATGGATCTATATCATCGTTGGTGGTATAATAGCAGTGATAATCGCGTCATCACTGATAACGCGCTATTATATTACAAGGAGAACCACAATAACCAAAGAAGAGAACTCATCGGAAACTCCTAAGAATCAGGATTATTGAGCTTCCTTATCTTTTGGGGGAAATCCGTCTCTGCTTGCTTTGCAGCCCATCGGTTCTAAGATAAACCACGTATCAGTATACCTTGAAGGAAACGAATTGGGTCGAATATATACATCCCAAGAATGAAGTTCTGGAATGTATTCGCTGAGAGCCTTGCTGCACTTCTCCAGAATATCTTTTCTCAGATCCTCATCAGAAACCAACTGTCCAAATCTGTAAGGCTCATCCTTCCATTTGAATCCGATTATGGCCTCCTTATGTTCGAAAACTTTCTCAACCTTGCTCCATGGCCAGAAGGTTGAGCTCTGCTGAAATCCGATCTTGTTATCCTTATTGAAGAGAATTCCAAGGCCTTCACTACACACATAGAAAACCGGACCTGGTTCACCCTTTTTGAGCTTGAGCGACATCCCTATGAGACCACTTTGTTTTATGAGCTTAGAAGAGTAGATGAAGTCATCTATACTGATCTCGTATTTTCCAAGAACGTTACAGCGGTCAAGTATATATTTGACAACAGCAAGGTTGCCATAGTGTGCAAGACCTGGAATTGATGGTTTGCCGGTATATTTCTTCATAACTCTCTTAATCTTGGATAGGTCTTTTAGGGGGAAGAAAACATTCATTGCAAACCAGGTCTCATCCTTAGAGAATCCATAGACGAAGAACTCACCGGATTTTCCCTCTGCCTTGAAACCTTTGGGAGGTTGTTCATTACTGGGGCAGGAATTCTTTCCAGATTCAAATAAGACTTCCAGTACTTCATAGCAACTAATGTTTTTCCACATAAGGTTACAATGGATTTCTTCTGGGGATCGAATTCTTCGCTTTCTTGGAAACGTTATCTCTACGCGATTGGTAGTCAACCTAAACCGCTTCTTTAATCTGAAGTAAGGTTCCTCTGCAGAATAAAGAATCTCTCCTTCCGCCTCATCAACACCTTCTCCAGCAATGTCGGCTATGATATCTTCCTCCAGAATCGAGCACCTCGTTTCGGTTTACTTCTGAATAGTTGGAGGATTATTAAAGCTTCTGGTGGCATTTTGAGGGGGATAATCCTTATTACTCAGCAATTGAACTAAACCACTTATAATTAAGAGAAGGTGATATGATCTTTTGAATAGTTCAGAAATTGAGTCAGAGACCTTGGTTCAAGAGCTTTTGAACGCACTTCGTGAGATTACAGCCAGCGTCATGTCTCAACATAGCATAAAAAGTGTAAAAGAAAAAGGGCCCTTACGACGAATCCAAGTCACACTAGGCAACGACGTTAAGATAATCGTAAGAGAGAAGAAAATAAGAAGCTATGAGGAGAGATTATATTACGTTCGATTGGATAAAAACAACAACTATGATGTTTTGGTGAACAAGTCTTTTATCAAAAAAGGTAAGGATTTGATGATTCTCGCGCGGAGTAACGGTTTTTTCACAAAGACAGCGATTGAGGCTATTCGCTTCTTTGCCAGATCTACTGCACTAAAGATCTTCCACCAAATCATAGGTAATTTCAGCTTCGAAACTCAGAAATCAGAAGACAAGCTGAAGGAGTATCTAAATAGGGTGAAATTTGTTAGAGGAATAACTAGTCTTAGTTTTGGGAGTGAAATAATTGAGCTTCTGAAGTTTCTGGGTCGAGAACCTGACTATCTTCCTGAGAGAGAACCCATAATCGATGGGGTAAGTCAGGCTTTTGCCCTCCGTGGATTTGGTGAGAAACCGAGAATTCAGGATTCCATTATGGATGTTGTCAACGAAATGTGGTATATGAAAAGAGGGGATGATCCACTTAAGGATAAACCAGGAGCGATGTACATAGTTTATGGATTCAAGGCACTGATGCTGGAAATAATGCTTGTGAGACTCACAAGTCAGCTTATAGCCCTAAAGCTAAATGATGACAAAGTCAGAAGAATATTAGCCAAGCCAACTTTGGAGACCGTATGTCTGCTGCTGTCAAAGGATTGGAAATTTAAAAGCGTATTAAAGAAAGTCATTGATCAACTGGATGAGAATGCGCAGAAAAAACTTAGAAATGAGCTATTGTGGTTAAGACTTCAAGAAATCAAATACAAACGTCTAACATGCATTCATTTGGCTTTGAAATGGGCTGGTGCAACTGGTTGGATTTTGGAATCATTGAAGACCTTCATTAATGAAGCAAAGAAAGTTCATAATCAGATAGCTACAGATACCGCGACCTTTGCTCTCAGGAGTGGGTTAGTGGAAACAATATCATTATGATTTATAACAAATGAGAGTATATGGCAAGATTTATATCCATCATCGCTCAGTTATTACAACTATTGGAGGAAAGGTGAGTGCATCACTGCCAATCGTCTCAACTCATTTTGATTCAGTCCTAGATAATGGACCGATCTGCAAGCCAGACAGAACTTACAATTTGAGATGTCTTGAGCAACCACTGAAGATCAATTATGGAGCTTGCGCAAAATATCAAAAACATAACTCTCTTAATTCAATCCGATATTTGGCATGGGTAGATGAGGTTATTGAGCGCTGCTCATATACTGAAACGCTGGACTATTCAGCTTCAGCGCGAAGAAAGCATATGCAGGCACATATAGGCACTAATCAATTCCTCTCTTTACTTCGCGATATATGGTCTGAGGTGATTAGAAGATGAGATTCAAATTGAAGGGCTATGTAACATTTAGTGATGGTTTAGAAAAAGCTAAGGTAGACATAAAAGAATTCATGACACAGGCCAATGCAAAATTACTAACCAAAGGGATTCCTAAGGACAAAATTGATGAGGCCGCAAAGATCGTAGATTGGAAAATCAAGGGTAGTAAACTTAGCCTGAATGTGGAGTCAGGAAGATTTGTTCGAGCCCATACTGCAATACTCAGAATTCACAAAGCAATAGCAGCCTTACTCGGCTCCAAATATAAAATCGGCGCGCGTAAGATATTCGTTGATGAATATGTCATAGAGATTCCATTGGAAAGATCATTAGAGGTCAAACTTCCATCATTGCCTTATGTCTCAGAAATTACCGTAGCACCGGATTCTATAGTAATGCGGTTTAAGAATCTTGATGAATCTGTGTTACGAGGATATGAGATAGATCGAGTAATAAGACTGGTTCAATCATTTGCACTTCCGTCCTTGATTGAAAGAGCCACTAAGACAGCGCCGGGGACCATAGTTTCAAAATCAAAGCCTAGAACGGTAAAATTCTCAGGAGACCCGACTCAGACCTCTTTTGAGCTAGGATGGATTGAAGAATACCCCGGAAAAGGACAGTATTTCTATACTGCTCCATTAACCAAACTTTTCCGAGTGATTGAGGGAATTCTAATAGAGGAAGTTGGAGCAAAATTAGGCTTTCAAGAGTGCCTATTTCCGAAGTTGATTCCTCTAGAGATAATGGATAAGATGAGGTATCTGGAAGGAATCTGCGAAGGTATGTTTTATGTTTCATCCCCCAAAAGAGATCCGAAACTCTTTGAGGAAGTGAAAACTAAGCTCTTCGTTACTCGTAAAATCCCTTATGATCTTCTGAGAAAAGGATTGAAAAGTCCAGGTTATGCACTCGCAGCAGCGCAATGCGAGCCATTTTATCAATATCTTTCGGGAAAGACCCTTAGAAAGGAAAAGTTGCCAATAAAGTTTATGGACCATTCAGGATATACGTGGAGATATGAAGCCGGGGGGGCAAAAGGACTAGAGAGGGTATTCGAGCTTCAACGAATTGAGTTGGTTTGGGCGGGAACTCCCAAGATGGTTGAGGAGATACGTGATCAGACGCTAAAAGGATCAGAGAGAGTAGCGGATGAAATACTGGAGCTTGAGTGGTGGACCGAAGTCGGCGACGATCCTTTTTACCTAGTGGGGAGATATGCCGAGGATCGGGACATAGAGCTTCCAGATATTCCTAAATATGAGATTAGGGTTACCCTACCATACCGCAGTACACCTGAGAAAAAAGAGAGCATGGCAATAGCTTCGTGCAACGTACATGGTCAGCATTACGTCAAGGGGTTCTCTACCAAGCTGGAAACAAAAGAACCAGTCTGGACAGGGTGCACAGGGCTGGGAACCACAAGATGGCTTGCGGGCTTTTTGGCACAACATGGTTTCAACCCTGAAGACTGGCCAGAGAAGGTCAGAAAGATGATAGACCCGTTACCTACTCCTCCAGAAGTCTCAGCATAGAAAAACAACAGCCCATAGTCATTTGAACTTTTTCTAAATCCTTCTATCAATATTTAAATAAGAAAAAATGTGAATATTCTAACCTAAAGTCAATATATGAGTCTCCTGATGTGAGAGGTTTTGAGCGAAGAAAAATGGCACAATAAGACAAAGGAAGAAATAATGAAAGGCCTAGGTACACAGCCAGAAGGTTTAAGCAGAATAGAAGCGAAAGAGCGGCTAATTAAATACGGGTTCAATGAACTACGGGCAGTAAAAAGAACATCCCCCTTTCGGATCTTTCTTGAACAGTTCAAAAGCTATTTGGTAATAATACTTCTTGCGGCGATGGGCATTTCGGCCGTCTTGGGCGAAATAATAGACACGATAGTCATAGGAATCATAGTTGTTATTAATGCGATTGTAGGCTTCACACAAGAATATAGAGCAGAAAGAGCACTAGAGGCACTAAAAGAACTTACAACGCCGAGAACGATCGTTATACGTGATGGTAAGGAGGCAGAACTGCCTGCTCGAGAAATAGTTCCGGGAGACATCATAGCAATAGAGACCGGAGATAGGGTCCCTGCGGACAGTCGTCTCATTGAAGTCGTCGGCCTTAAGGTCGATGAATCTAGCTTAACAGGAGAATCCTTTGCAATATCTAAGGGGGTAGATGTTATTCCAGAAAGTACACCCCTAGCTGACCGAGGAAATATGATTTTTATGGGAACCGTTTCAACCTATGGGAGAGGAAAGGGAGTTGTAATAGCTACGGGAATGGAAACCGAAATTGGCAAAATCGCCGAAATGATCCAAGTCGCAGAAAGAGAATCCACCCCTCTTCAAGTTAAGCTTGCAAACTTAGGCAAGCATCTTGGAATAATTATTCTTGCTCTATGTGGGATTGTCTTTTTGACTGGAGTACTGAGAGCACTAGACCTTTTTGAGATGTTTCTTATCGCTGTAGGATTGGCGGTGGCAGCCATTCCTGAGGGGCTACCAGCCATTGTAACAATGGCCCTTGCCCTGGGGGTTCAAAGAATGGTGAAGCGGAATGTAATAATCAGGAAGTTGCCAGCAGTAGAGACACTAGGCTGCTCTACAATAATATGTTCTGATAAAACTGGCACCCTTACTCAGAATGAGATGACTATAAGGGAGATTTATGTAAACAACAAGATATTTCATGTAACAGGCGTAGGTTATAAACCTGAAGGTGAATTCTATCTCGATGGGAAGAAGGTTGACCCTAAAAAGGATGAGGGTATCTCTCTTTTACTAAGAATAGACTCATTGTGCAACAATGCAAGTCTAGAATTTGAAGAAGATAATGGTCACTGGCAAATAATAGGAGACACAACCGAGGGGGCATTACTGGTAGCTGCAGCTAAAGCCGGGTTGTGGAAAGATAAACTAGAAAAAGAGTATAAGCGGAAAATTGAAATCCCATTTGATTCAGACAGAAAACGTATGACAACCATACATAGCACTCCAGAGGGAGACCATGTTGCCTATACCAAGGGAGCGGTCGAGGTAATTTTGGAGCTTTGCAGCCACATCTATGAAAACGGTCAAATGAGGGAGTTGACGGAAGAAAAACGTAAGGAGATTCTGCAAATAAATCAAAGAATGGCAGAAAAGGCTTTAAGAGTCTTAGGCATGGCTTTTAGGAAACTTCCTAAAGACATGACGCAATTTGCACCAGAAATCGTAGAAAAGGATCTTATTTTTGTTGGTTTAAGCGGGATGATGGATCCACCGAGAAAGGAGGTTAAGGACGCCTTAAAACTATCTGAAATGGCCGGGATTAGATCAATAATGATTACCGGTGATCACAAAGTCACAGCTATGGCTGTTGCCAAGGAATTGAATCTAATGAGAGATGGCGACCTAGTTGTCACAGGTATAGAATTGGATGAAATAAGTGACGAAGAATTAGAAAGAATCATAGATAGAGTAGCTGTTTTTGCCAGGGTTTCTCCAAAACACAAAATGAGAATAGTGAAAGTGTTTAAGAAAAAGAAACAGATTGTTGCCATGACAGGAGATGGTGTAAACGACGCACCGGCTCTCAAAAGCGCTGAAATAGGAGTGGCAATGGGGATTACAGGAACGGAAGTCACAAAGGAAGCCTCGGATATGGTTCTGACAGATGATAATTTTGCATCAATTGTTGCTGCTATTGAAGAGGGACGAATGATCTACGATAATATATCCAAAGTAGTTCGCTACCTGATCTCTACAAACTTTGGTGAAATCCTTACCCTATTCATAGGAACTTTGATCGGGTTACCGCTTCCAGTTATAGCAATCCAAATATTATGGATAAATCTGGTTACCGAT
>JBHLPJ010000104.1:0-4778 GCA_048939565.1 Promethearchaeota archaeon | reverse complement strand
CAATTCTCTTGGGTGATAGGTCAAAGTTGTTGGACTCGATGCAGATTTTGGATCTGGGGAACTGAGTATTTAGATATTATTTTTGTCGGCCTTTACTCCACACGCAATACAAAATACTGTAAAGAAGGTTCAAAACGCAAACTTTTTAGGACTAAAAGTACAAATATTTGGATGTATATTACAGGAAATTGTATTATCTTTACAGAAGGGGTTCAGATGGAGTCTGTAAGGCATGAGATCTCTAAACTTAGAAACAAAATCGCCGAACTCGAGGGTGTTTCCCTGGATGTCAAAGGGATAAAGCTTCAACTCGATAAAATTGGCGATATGCTTTTGCAAACTCCACAGCCAGACCTATCTGCTATGCGGGTAGATCCCGATATTGCCAAGACCCGCGCTCTGGAAAAGATGATGGTTGAGGCCATAAGTGCTTCAAGAAATACAAAATCGGGTCTCATATTTCTTGTAGCCACAGAATACAAAGGCAATCAGCCATAAATTGTACATAGCCAATCTTACGATTACAACGATAATCTATTGTCGCCAGGGAATGTTGAAGGTAACATTGACGACACATTCAACAAGCTTTCAAGTCTCATTCAAACCATGTCCAGCGTTGAGAGATTGAAAATGCTATTATATCTTGGAGAAAGGGACAGGTCTGTCAAGGAAATCCAAAAAATCATTGGTAAGAAGGGAGGCTCCTTATATCATCACATTAATGCCTTAATGAATGAAGGACTCATTCTAAAGATTGGCAGCAACTATGGGTTGAGTGAACAAGGTAGGGAAGCACTCATTTTACTGGGACTTATGGCGCAAGAAGCCATGTTCTTGTCATCGTTTAACAGTGAAGAATAGGGTTTTGAGAGCACAGATTATGTGTACCTCTCTTTTTTCATAGTATTGTCCAATGCTCTATGCCACATAGATAATCAGCAATATTAACATTATGAGCATTACAAGCGTGATAAGCATGATATCCAAGGAAATTATATTTAAGAGTAAGACCAATAGTCACTCTAAAATTTCCTGACTTCTTCATTGAATTTCTACGGAGAATCATGCTATGGAAATCATAGGAAAAGAAGGTGTAGTTACCCTTGTAAAGAATAATGGAAAATGGCAATGGAGAAAAGGAGAAACTGGCTGGCTCCTGGAAGGGTTCTACCTTACTGGCAAAAGCCCTTTAATGGATAAAAAAATTGCCTTTGAGCCAAACCCACCTACTATAATCTATAAGATAGATCGAGAACCTCTGAAACTTAGAATACCGCTGAATGACATTGTGGTCGAAAAGGAAAGAATCAAGATATCTGGAAAATCCAAAGGGTGGAATATCAGCACAATCTGGGATTTTTCAATGTCTTTTCCTCGAATCATAACGACATGCACTTCTCGAGATAGAGTTGAATTGATTCTTTTTGAAAACCCGATTTTATGCTACACATTTCCATTGAATTATGCCTTTGTAGGTGGTATGAGATATGCTCGATCCAACGATTTTGATATAGTCAATCGGATATTTGATTTCCCCTATCCTTTCTCAACCTACTATAAATCCAAGATTCCGCCAACAGTAATTGATGGAAACCATTATCGAAGTGCAATGTACTGCAAAATGCCTCTTATGGTATTTGATTCCTCCAATTCGTATTTTGGGGTTGTGTTTTCACCAGTTGAGAAATCAAGTCTTGGTCAAGATCTTGTTCATTCTATCAGATTTGAGGGGAATAAAGTATCTGAAACAGGGAATAGTGTTGCGGCTTTAGCCTATTGCTCCCAAGAGCTAATGCTAAAAAGGAACATTTGGCTTGGCCGCCATCCAAAACCTAAGCCTCTTCCCATTGTCTTGGACGCTGGGGAAGAAATCAAATCCACTGCGACCATTTTATATGGACGTGGCATCTGGACTGACGCTGTCGATAAGTTCTTCCAGATGAAGCCCTTTGAGGATACGGATCTGGATATTGAAACCTGCAGAAGAGTTGCGGCCAAAACGCAAAACGCTTTCTGGAGAGCCTGGAATGATAGGCTGAACACCTTTCTACAGCTTCCATACAAGAATCATCCATCTTTCTTGTTTGATGATTTGCTATTCGGTCTTACCTCTTTTGAAGCAGAACGAATGGTAGGTTTCTACCGCTACTACTTGAAAAGCGGCTGCAAACCCTTCCTTAGGTGGTCAAGGCGATTGAGAAAACTACTGCTCTCTGAGAGTCTTTCAGAAATCAAGAACAATTGCAGGATATGGCACAATAGTATTGCCTACAATGGAGTAGCAGCCGAAGGGTATTCATACCTCAAGAGTGGATATGCAGGCTATCCAGGGGGTCAAGCAACTATTGCTCTGAAGTTCTTAGAATTATTCAGTATGCGACGAGACTGGGAAAACCTAGAGGATAGAAGAGCCTTGAATGCCGGTTTGGATGCACTTGATTGGATACTAAAAACCCAAAAGGAAAATGGGGCTTGGCGGCTTGGAATAAAGATTTTCCGGGAGTACCCTGCCCGTAGAATGGATTTTGAATCTAAGGAGTCCGTTGGTGGAAGTGCAGAGTGCATCAGGGCTCTTCTTATGGCCTATCGCATAACAGATGAGAAGATATATCTATCTGCGGCATTGAAGGGTCTAGGTTGGCTTAACCCGAGAGCTTTTGCATGTCTGGGGTACAATTATCTAAGAGATGCTGGAGTGGATGAAGAAGAAGGAATATCCGCAATTATAGCTGCTCATGCCAATTTAGATGCCTATGAAACGCTTCGTGCTAGAAGATTCCTAGACTATGGTTTGGCTTGGGCCAAATATCTTCTAACATGGCACTTCTGGTGGGAATCTGACAACCTTAAGATTCGCGGCGGTTTTGATCCACTTTCTTTTTCGATAACTCCTCGAGTAGCGCCTTATGAAACGGTTATGGTTTTGCCGGTCTATGCAAGACTATATAGACTGACCGGAGACCCTTTCTGGAATAAAGTTTTCAAATATGTTTACTGCAAAGCGCTTGAATTTAGAGAGCGCGATGGTGGTCTTAGTGAAACCTACTTCTTCAACTATATTCGCGGGCTGGAAGAAATACCAGTTCAACAAACATTTGCCGCCAATGAACTTCTGTTGTCATCGATGGAATGTGATATATTGGACAGGAAGATCAGTTTCGAAGTAAGAAGAAGCAAGATTGAGCTCTTAGAGAGATGTAGCTTTCTTAAGAAGATTTACATGGATAATGGAATCGTATATATTGCTTTAGAGAACGACTCAGATGTTGAGCTTTCAGGAATTGAAATCCACTCACCCCATCTAGCCGGACGACGCGCAGAGATAGACAAGGAAGAAATTGTTTCAAGAAGCAATAGAAGTGTCTTTGGTATTAATCTGAAAAGGGGTAAAAGCCTGACTGTCCTGATTGACAATCAGAATGATTCAAAAATAAGGGTCGCAGGAAAATCAGTTGATGATTTGCTTGCTCTCTGGAATCCTGAAGGCCGAAGAATCAAAATATGGTACAGTGGAAATCGTCCCAAGATTACAATCAGGAACTTCCCTTCAGATAAGATCCTCCTCTCTATTGACAGAAAGGTCATAGCCAAACTAAACGGAAAGGATTTGAAATCAAGAGATATTACAGTTCCCAGTGGTAAGCACTTCGTTCAATTGCAGACAAGAGAAGAAACAATAGAGAAATGGTGGAATAAGCGCTGGAAATATCGCATTCCTCTAATCCTCTTTGATTTGCCTCCAGATCTGGAGAAAATTCCTATTATTATTCCAGCCAAACACTTGCTTGATGACCTGGATACAGTAATAAATCCGCAGTCTGTTCGAATAATCCACAAAGGTCGGTTAATCCCCTCTCATGTCATTAGTAAGAATGAAACTAAATTATCCATTGGAGATGAAATAATTGCTCACGTACCTGTCAGACATCCTCAAACAGAGCTTTTCATTTATTTTGATGATGAAGGTCGGACAAGAAAAGCAATACCAAGCAGAGTAAGGTGCGAGCTTGATGGAGAATGCTTATCAATAGAAGTAAGAAAAAAAGATGACTGGAGAGAATTCTGCCGAATAAATAAGAGAACAGGCGTAATAGAATCACTAAAAGGCACTGCAGACAAGAATATCCTCAATAAAAAAGGGATTGGAGTTTCATTTTGGCCCAGTTATTCTCGATACGCAAGATTCAAAAGAACAATGAAAAAACCTTTGCGGCAATATTATTTACGGCTTCTCCTAGCTTCAAGTAATGTAAGAGATGCTCTCTATGGTGTGGGATCAAAGGAGGCAGAAGATGGCATTAGGATGCACGAGTGGAGAAGAATCAAAAAGAGAACTTCCAGGTTGACTTTGGACAACAAAGAGAGCCCGTTTTGTGTAAGATTCTCGGGCAAGTTTGCAACTGATGTTCATAGGCTTACCTTTAGAATCTACGTCTTCAATGTTGATGGGACACCAATGCTCTTATTTAATCCGCTCGAGATAAAAACACTAGTTGAAGATGTGGACTGTAGGCAAGCTCTGGTTCCTTACATCGGACTTGACACTGGAGATTCTAAGGTTATTTCTGATGATGAGAATGGATCGGTTGTTGTTGATAATAAAAGCAATATGTTTGTTTGGGGTATATGCAATCCCAATAAGACTATTGGACAATCATTTGACCGTGTGATTCAAAAAAAGGATGTTCTTGGCATTGATGTAAGTCTTCGTACCAATTGGGTCCATGCAGGAACCTACAAACAAATCTCTGTTTTGTCACTATTCGAAAATAAGAGCC
>JBHLPJ010000103.1:0-4782 GCA_048939565.1 Promethearchaeota archaeon | reverse complement strand
GATCGACTTATTTACGGCACTTTTGATTTTGATGAGGCTAAAGGAAGGGAGTATAGAGCAAAAGAGTACGATCGCAGCTATTACCCTGAAGGGCCAATACGACAACTAGCAGCCATGGCCATTCCTGGTAATACTAAACCCAAACTCTCTGCAATACGTGCGCCCACACTCGTTATCCATGGAAAGGAGGATCCATTTTACCCTGTAGAAGCTGGAAAAGACATTGCATCAGCGATACCTGGAGCAGAATTATTAGTACTGGATGGGATGGGGCACAGCCTCCCAAACGAAGTTATACCACGAATAATCGATGCTTTAGTAGCAAATAGTAATAAGATAACATAGATGGAATATCGAGATATTTATACATACTCTCGATTTTTGCCTCTATTTAGCAGGGAGCATCTCAAGTTGAGGACGTAATAAGAGATAGAATAGTGATCCATAGAGGGGAATAAGGGCGAAAAACAGGAAGGGTTGACGCGAGTAATAACGCCTTCGATGCATATCGTCATACATTGGATAGGGAAAGATGATTGTAACTAACAGAGCGTCAATTGTCATAGCATTGACTGGGCGATCAGCGCTTATTGCAACATAAATCTGGATTCTATTTAGGGGATTGAAAAAGCCTTCTGCCATTTGGCTTCTGGCCGCGTTCTTGACACAAACGAATAGCATGCATTTTGCCATAGCCAGTAATTATTATATAAATAGTCGCAGAGTTAATATCATATAATCAGATTGAAATTGAAAGGATTCTACAGTAGTCCAAAATGAATGTCTCGAAAAAGGGGATGATAAGCATCGCAGATAAAAGAAGAAAAGACACTGCCAATGAAGTTTCGTGCCCCACTTGTCACAGTCGCAAATTGTACGTAGACAACCAGCGCGGTGAGATAGTGTGTGGAGAGTGTGGAACGGTAGTCACCAAACGAATTCTGAGTGCGGCCAAAACCTATCAAGGAACCGGTGCTTATGTCCCGAAGCCCAGAACTCCTAAAACAATGGCAACATATAGAAAGATTCAGCGACTACAAAAACAACTGCAGACCTCTCGAACTCTTATCTCTACTACTAGAGAGGTCCAGCGTATCACATCTCAATTAGACGTGCCAGAGCTTGTAAAAAAAACAGCCATTTCTGTGGGCAAAAAAGCTATCAATAGAGGATTAGCCCGTGGCCGTTCCGCTGTTGATATAGCAGCAGGATCTGTCTTAATTGCGGCAAGATTACATAAAATGCCCATAAGCCACAAGGAAGTTACAAGAGTCTCCAAAATACCAACAGAAGAGAAATTGGGAAAAGTTTATCGAAGCATTACACGTGCACTGAAGATAAAGATCCCCGTCCCAAAGTCTTCTCACTTTGTGTCTCAACTGGCCAATAAGTTAGGTTTGTCGATGAAGGTTCAGACAGAAGCCTACAACATTCTAAAAAAATTGGAAGGAACAAATATCTCTCACGGGAGAGATCCGAGAGGAATAGCAGGTGCTGCAATCTATATCGCATCAATCGTGAAAGGTGAAAGAAGAACACAGTCGCAGGTTTCACGGGCAACTGGCATAACTGAAGTTACTCTAAGAAAACGATATAAGGAATTGGTCCAAAAGCTTGAACTGAGCTTGGCCTAAAAAGAGACTGGTTTTTATATAATTCGCTATAAATAGAAGTTAATACATCTATGAGGTGTCATTATTGGCCCTTGAAATTACTACTTCTGAGAGCTTTGAGCAGACCGTAAGGCGTGCGCTACAAGAAATAAAATCCAGGGAAGAGTTCAAAAAAGGACAATTAAAAGATGATTTACCACTATTGAGGAAGATGCTCACGTCTTTTCAACCAGTAAACAACCTTAAGGAAGATTTCCTAGTTGGTGGTGTAGATGGTAGCGGTATTCCACCTCTGCTTCGTTACGACGACATAATGATACATATCATAACTGCAAACCTGGCTGTTCATAATACAGGCAGTCATGGAGACCAGATAATGCAACATGTTCCATTAACCGGGTTCCCGCCTGTACCTGAGGGGGGTCAGCTCGTAGAAGCATTTTGGATTTCAATGGAGAACAGCCTGACTTGGAAATACATTGAGGACTTCATTAGACGGGTTTATGCTATAAAGAACGTTGACGAGCTTTTGTTCCCACTGTTTGGTGATGTTACAGGAGTCCAAGTGTCTTCATTCAAAGAGATCGCCAAACTTGGTTTGAGAGTAGATTCATTAGAGCAAATAGCTACACTTCCGCCCGCATCAGACAGCCGTCATATTCATGATCTTATGCGCTCGATAACAGAGTTCGCTTTGGCAAAACTGGCAATGGAATCTAACCTATCCCTGAAGTATCTGCTTATTGATACGTCTTTAACTCTTCTCATCCCGAAAGGAAGAAAATATTCACGTTTAATAGAAGATTATCTCAAACGCGATCTCTGTATGAAAGCAAGAAGAAACGGGATTATACTTCTAGCTGTCTCTAAGACTCACACCATACCGTGTGCCAGTTTAATAGCCGAGTTAGCTGAAAAGGAATTTGGAAAAGATGCATTATGGTTCTGCAGGATGACGGGTGATGAAGATCCTGAGGGAAGGCTTTCGATCCTGCGCGATAGGTATTATGTTCCACCTGTTGCTGCAGTAACATATATTTTCCGTTTCTCCAGAGATTCTCCCATTTTTAGACTGGATTTGGATAGGAATTGGTGGAAGGAAAATGTCTATGACGAAAAGATCCAAGATATGAAGAAGAATGAAAGAAAGTTATTTAGTGAAATAGAATACATAAGTCGTGATGCTAGATGGTTTGGTTATCCCACTCCTTTATCCTTTGCTCACATTAATTGCAAAGTATCAAAAGAAGTGGCCTCCTTAATGATTGAACGTGCGATAAGTATTGCAAAGGAAGAAGGATTCGATGATGAGAAACTTATTGATCCTCGCTCGCGTGTTGGATTATGAATTGAGGGATAAGAATGGAAAGAAGTAAGGAAAAATTTGGTGAATCATTCGGAAAGCTGGCAGGAGGAAGCATGGAAGAACTCCTATTGATCACACAGAACAGAGACATTTCTCTGGGAGAATTCTTCCTGATTCCTTCAAAGCGAGGTGAGAATGAACGGGTCTTCATTTTCAGAGTTCTTGACGCCCAGAATATTATGAGAAGTGTTACCGATCTTTCAAGACTTGCAGGAACATTGGTCACCGAAGGGCGCGCCTATTTTGCTGATAGTGATAGGGAGAAACTTCTCGGGGTATTTGGCAAGCTTCTTGGCTATTCTGAGAAACGAGAAGGTAGATGGATCTTCATGCTGCCTAGAAGATTGCCTGAGCATTTGGCAACGGTATTCCGTCCAACTGAAGAGACTGACGCGTTATTGCAGGATCTCTTGGAAAGCCAGATCGATGGGAGCCTGTATGTAGGCAATCTCCAGGCTGGAAGCCGTTCTCTGAATATTGAAGTTCAACTACCTCTTCGCTTCTTGCCAATGCATATGGGAATATTCGGTACGACAGGATCTGGTAAGTCAAACCTAGTTGAGGTTTTGCTTAAATCGTGTATTGATCTGAATATGAAAGTCTGGCAAGATGGGAAAGGACGCAAGCTTTCGATGCTGGCTATTGATCCTCATGACGAGTTTGCCTTAGGGATCGATACCCGTGGGATACAGGACATTGTAGATTCGTTGGATGTTGAAACCAGAAGAGCAATAGTGGGAGACTTCTATTATCTCACTCCATACTTGGGAGCTGCAGCCAGAAGAGTTCGACCATATGCAAGGGCGATTAGAATACTATGGAAAGAAATAACCCCCCAAGACGTTCTGAGTATTCGGAATTTCGAACCTCAACAGGTCGATTTTCTTTCTGTTGCTCATAATAAATGGGGTCAAGACTGGATTGAAGAAACCTTGAAGCAAGAAGGTCCTATACTGGGACATCGTGAGATAACTGTCAGAGCAGTCCAACGAAGGCTAAGATTTATGGAACGATCTTCCATCTTTACAAATAATGGAAAGTCTGTCTTGGGAGATTTAATTGAGGCTTTGGAAGACGGCCGCCCCATAATAGTCAATACAAGCCTCCTTAGCGATATTGAGCAATTCTTATTTACAACGGTAGTCTCTCGAACGTTATTTGATTTACGTCGTGCCTTGAAATCTTCAACAAATTGGAGCGAGTTCGGTAAACAAGCAGAGATGAGACTTTCTCCATCTTTCTTCTCCTCATTTAGGAACAAAGTCAAAAAGTTTTATGTAAAGGGACGTTCAGGCGAATCCTCTGTGGTCAAAGATCCTACAAACCTACCAGTAGTTTTGGTCACGGTTGAAGAAGCCCCATCGATCCTCAATCCAGAGCTGATGAGAGGCGAGAGTATTTTTAAGTCAATCGCAAGGCAAGGCAGGAAATTCCAAATAGGGCTAATTGTTATCTCTCAACAAGTAAGTGCTATAGACAGGGTTATACTCTCGCAAATGAATACAGAGATTAATCTTAAGTTGGGGAATGAAGATGAAATAAGGGCTGCGGTCAAGAATGCATCTACAAACATCTCAGGATTTGAAAAGGAGTTTAAGGCTATGGATCGGGGAGAAGCCATATTGACTACAAGCTATCGAAAGATGCCGCTTCCGATAAGAATACCGAAGTTTGATGATTTGTTTGAAAAAGATAGCAAGATGTATGGCTCTGGGTCTCGCTAATCGTGCCAAGAGAATCTAGTGGGGAGATTTACCCTTATATGTCTACAACTTATTATTGAATAAAGGAATTAGATTTGCT
>JBHLPJ010000102.1:0-4821 GCA_048939565.1 Promethearchaeota archaeon | reverse complement strand
GGGACGGTCAGTGAAGTTTTCCCTCTTAGGGTCCTCTCAAATCTATTCGGTTACTCAGGTATCGGACACGTAAGGTATTCGACTTCGGGGGGAAGTATGATCGATAATGCTCAACCGTATTGCTTAAGTCTTCCCCACACTGAATTTTCACTTGCATTCAACGGGACTATCAGCAACTACGATACGCTGAAAAATTCATTGGAGCATAAAGGCCACTCTTTCACAACAGATGTAGATACGGAAGTCATAGGACATCTGATTACGACGAATCTATTACAATCGAATGGGAACTACGTGGACGCAATCAAGAAGACTATGCGTATGCTGGAAGGCGCATATTCTCTTGTTTTATTGAACAGTAACGGTCAACTTATGGCCATAAGAGATCCTCTGGGATTTAGGCCTCTGTGCATCGGTAAGCTCAACGAGACCATTTATATGATCAGTTCTGAGAGCGTTGTGTTTGATATTTTGGATGCGAAATTCGTGAGAGATGTAAAGCCTGGTGAAATCGTGGTGATTGATAAGTCTGGTTTGAAATCCCATCAAGTAGCTAACCTCAGCAGGCATGCTCACTGTATGTTTGAATATGTTTACTTCTCTCGCCCGGACTCGGTCTTAGATGGCATCCCTGTTCACAAAGTTAGGACCAAACTTGGTGAAATCCTGGCAGAAATTCATCCCGTTAAGGCTGATATTGTGGTTCCTGTACCCGATTCGGGTCGAAGTGCTGCAATAGGTTTTTCACAGACCTCTGGAATTCCGCTTTGCGAAGGACTGATAAAGAACAGATCGATCTGGAGAACCTTCATCATGCCGTACCCAGAGCTCCGAAAAAGGTTTGTTAAGCTCAAACTAAATCCAGTTAGAACTGCAATTGAAGGAAAGCGAGTGGTTCTTGTTGATGACAGCATCGTTCGCAGCACCACATCAAGACGAATCGTTAGTGTTCTTAGGAAAGCTGGCGCACAGGAGGTCCATATTAGGATCAGCTGCCCTCCGCTGATTGCCCCATGCCATATGGGAATTGATTTCCCTAGCTACGATGAGTTGGTTGCTGCAAACAAGACTGTTCTTGAAATCTGCAAGGATATTGGCGCAGACAGCCTCGGGTATATGACCATTGAAGGATTAATCAAAGCTATAGGTCTGCCAGAAAGCAAGCTTTGTTTGGCTTGCCTGACTGATAAGTATCCCACCGCCAGACTTCAAAGCCTTGTCGATACAAAACAATTATCAAGAACGGCTGTAGGATTCGAAGTCACCGAAGTCGCGAAGTGAAAGAATGATGAAAAAGGAAGGAAATCGGAATCATTTGCATGGTATGTTTATGTTGGAATATCTGACTATCAAAATCTGATTGTTAGGATATTAGGGGAATTGAATAGAAATCTCGGTTGGATTTATGGAATCTTTCTTTCAGAGGGAGACTAAAAAATGATTACAGAAGCAGGGAAGCTGTCTGTCTTCGACCTGGAGGGACCACTAAGTACGGTAGATTTCGCTGCTGAAATGTGTAGAATGCTCGGCGAGAAACTAGGTCGAACCGATTTTGATCTACTTTACAGAATGATAAGCAAATATGATGATAGCCTTGTCGAAAATCCGCGAATTCTCAAGAAGCTAGGAGTAGAAGATTATGAACCTGGAGATTCACTTCGACTTCTTGCTCCCTTGTATGTTTACTATTTAACAGAAGAAGAATTGAAGAGACTCTCGAAGAGCAATCTGGGTTTGGTTCCTGGTGCATCTGATACTATGAAGTACCTAAGGCAAAAAGATTGGCCGATCTTTGTAATCTCGACAAGCTATGAGCAACACGCCTTCAATGTAACTGATGCACTGAGAATACCTCGGAAGAATGTTTACTGTACTGCCTTTCCGATAACCGAACTCAAACGACATGCTAAAGGTCTAACTAAACCGTTAGGAATATTAGTAGAAGATATATTGGGGAAATTTAAAAAAGACGGTTTAGATTCTGTATTGGAAGACTTGAATTCATTCTTTTGGGAAAATGCAGATAATCTCTATTCCGAATTGATGAATCAGATAACGGTCATGGGGGGGAAACGAAAAGCCACGATTCTGGACAGAACATGCACAGAAACCCATTGTCTGCACATAAATGTCATCGCAGTTGGTGATAGCATAACTGATAGGAATATGCTCTCAGTAGTGAAGGAGAACCAAGGAGTTGCTATATCATTTAATGGAAACAAGTATTCTGTTCCCAATGCCAACGTAGCCGTAACCTCGCCAAATCTCATGGGAGTAAATGTGATAGTTGATAATTATCCTCATATATGGAGCACAATAGAAGAATGGAGCGAAAACTTCTCTACATTTCGAGATTCTCCAGATTTGATTCCTGATGAATTCTTATCAAAGAAACTTAAAGCATACTTCATTAAACTAGGCTTTGTTCCGCAACTGGACGACCTTCGCGAATTGTCGCCAGAGCAGAGATTTAAGATAATCCAAGATCAGCAAAGGATGAGAGAAAAGGTGCGCGGGTGGGCAGGAGAGCTCGGATGAAGAAAGTGGATGTAATTTCTGTAGGTGCTGCGCTCATAGATATGGTAGCAATGGTGGAACGGTTTCCACATACAGACGACGAGGTCTACGTGCCTGAACTTAGAATAGGTAGCGGAGGATCCGCTGCTAATTTTGCTGTTGCCTGTTCAAGACTTGAACTCAGAACAGGTTTCATAGGGAAGATTGGAAAGGACTTCCTCGGAGACCTACTTATTAGGGATTTTAGAACAGAAGGAGTAGATACTCGGGGTATTGTTCGAACAGCCAAGATTCATACAGGAATGGTCTATATTCCTGTTGACCCAAATGGGAACCGAAGAATGTTTGCCTTCTCAGGAGCCGCCAATATGTTGGATTCTAATGATCTTGATCGTTCCTATATAGATTCTACTCGATTGCTCCATATTGCCAGCTTGAAGAATATTGCAGTCTTAGAGAGCGCAGCAGAATATGCAAAAGGAAGAAACATACTGGTCTCTCTGAATCCCGGTGCATTAATAGCCGATCAAGGTTATGAGAAGGCCGAAAAACTTCTCTCAATAACAGATATATATATTTCATCTATGAATGAGGTAGAGCGTTTGCTGAACATAAAGGAGCCAAAAAAGGCTACTGAAAAGCTTTTGCAATTGGGAATAACCAAGGTAGCAATAACGCTGGGCTCAAAAGGATGCGTTGTTGCAGATGGTAGAGCGCAACATTCCGTTCCGAATTTCAAGGTAGAGGTCGCTGATACAACAGGAGCAGGAGATGCCTTTACTGCAGGCTTTATTGCAGGCCTGCTTAGGAACTTGGATTTAAGAGAATGTGGAAGAATGGGCAATGCTACTGCAGCTTTGGCCATAACCGAGCTTGGTGCAAGGAATGGATTGCCAACCATGAGCAAGCTTGAAAGCTTCCTAAAGGAAGATCTGCAAAAAGGTGTGAAGAATGAATAATGAACCAAGTAAAGCTACTGTCGCAATTATTGCTGGATCCAAGTCTGATGAAAAGATTGTAAAAGAAACAGCAAAAGTACTGGACGAATACGACATATCTTATGATATAAAGTATCTTAGTGCTCACAGAAATCCTGAAGAGCTTAAAAAGTACATTGATGAGAGCCAGAGCAATATTGATATATATATTTGCATAGCTGGGCTGGCTGCTCTTTTGCCGAGTTTCGTGGTGGCTCACACGAAGAAGCCAGTGATAGGCGTTCCAGTCAATGTAAGGCTGGGAGGTCTGGATGCCCTGTTGTCGATTGTTCAAACCCCCTCGGGTGTGCCTATAGCATGTGTTGGGATTGATAATGGGAAGAATGCTGCTCACTTAGCTCTCAGGATACTCGCTTTAAAAGATAAACTTGTAGAACGGGAATTGGAGAGATAATAAAAAATGGGAGGAGGATAAGTTGCCAGTTCATCCAATAGAATTCAGGTATTATTCTGATGAAATGCGAGATATATTTACGGAGGAACACAAGCTTCAGACATGGCTGGACGTTGAAGCAGCCTTGGCAAAAGCTCACGCTCAGGTCGGAAACATCCCTGCTGAAGCTGCCAAAGAGATTGCGGAGAAAGCAACAACAAAATTCGTCAAATTAGAACGAGTAAATGAAATTGATAGGCAGATTCATCATGATCTGATGGCCATGGTCAAAGCCTTCTCGGAAATCTGTGGGGAAGAAGTAGCAGGATATATTCATCTTGGAGCTACAAGCTATGACATAGAAGATACAGCCTTAGCTCTTCAGCTGAGAGATGCCCTAGGAGTTATCAGAAAGGATCTATTGACTTTGAGAGAGGTTCTCATTAAGTTAGCAAGAGATCATAAGAACACAATCTGTATAGGTCGGACTCACGGACAACAAGCTCTACCTTACACCTACGGCATGAGATTTGCCACTTGGGCAAACGAAGTAGACCGGCACCTTGATAGATTGAAAGAATGTGAAAAGCGAATACTCGTCGGAAAGATGTCCGGAGCTGTAGGAACCATGGCAGGCTTTGGTATGAAGGGATTCAAAATTCAAGAACTCGTTATGGGACATCTGAAGTTAAGGCCATCTGAGATATCTAATCAGGTCATTCAGCGGGATCGTCATGCAGAACTTCTCTCTCTGCTTGCCCTGATTGCTGCATCGCTCAATAAATTTGCAAAAGAGATAAGAAACCTACAAAGAACCGAGATTGCTGAGGTTTTTGAGCCTTTCAAGAAGGGGCAGGTAGGCTCATCAACCATGCCTCACAAAAGAAACCCTCACAAAAGTGAACGTATTTGCGGTCTGTATAGAGTCATCGC
>JBHLPJ010000101.1:0-4844 GCA_048939565.1 Promethearchaeota archaeon | reverse complement strand
ATTCTGAAGATATTGTTAAAGAGGTCCTTTCAAGAATCAGTACGACCAAAGGAGTCCATCAAACCCTAGTCCTGACCGACAAGGATCGAAGAAAAATTCTGGAGTTAGAAGAGGAAGCAGAAAAAAAAGTAATGGCGGGATTTGGTTATAGAGATAACCAGGGAATAAAGGAAGCACTAAAGCGAGATGTTGTAATTGCTTTTATTACAGATAATGATTATGTTTGGCCCCCTGGATCAAACTTAATTCTAAAATGGAAAGATGAAGTCATAGGAGAGGAGGTTACGGAGTCTCAAATCAAGGAGTTGAAGAATAATAGAAATGTAGTTCTGGTTGGAAAGTTCGCGTTACACAAAGATAAAATGCCAACCGCCTCAGAAATGGCAAAGGAACCACCCACAGTGCTTTTTCCCCCGAAACAGCCTTTGCATCTCAAAAACCTCAAAGGAGTCTCCGATACTGTACAAGGATCGCCATGTGTACAAACCGATACCTACCTAAAGAAGAGGATGGATGCCAAATTAGATGATGTAAATCTAGGTACATCCATGATAGGATTTAATTCTGAGAATTGAGGGGAACCGTTGCTCATGTTTTGCTGGTGTTTTAGTAGTTGGATTAAAGCTAATCTTGAGGGGTCTTCTTCGTTTACTAGCTTTCAGGACACTCCAGAAATAGCTATTCTTGCCTCTTTGCAGTCAGAGCCAAAAAAGAAAAAAAGAGAGAATTGAGATTTTTCAGACGGGAATATCTCTTCTGCTGAATACTATTAGACTTGAAATTATGAGTGCGGCATTGACCGCTCCCAACACCGCCAGGTCTCGGATTAGGACAGTGGAATTCCCGTGTACGAGATATTCGCTTGGGTTGAAATAAGAAAACACTGAAACATATTTGGCAATATCCCCTATGTACGGATAGAATGCAGCCAGGAAGTACATCAAAAAGAACACGGCAATGCCAAATGTCAATGATCTCTTTGTATTTAGTAGGATTGTTGAGAAGAAGATTGCTATCATTGCCAGTGCCCCCAGAAAAAGTACTATGACTCCAAATGTTGCCCAGAGACGATCTAAGTGAAGACCTGCTTCCAAAAACACTTGGGAATTGGCTACACCAGCTGTGGCTATTAGGAATGTAACACCCATTATCCCCAAAATGAATGTGAAAAGGAAAGTAATTTTGCTACCTAAGAAGCTACTTCGAGTGATTGGCTTGGAGAGAGCCAATTCGATGGTCTTTTCCTCAACCTCCTGAGGTATCAAGCTACTCGCGATGTAAACAATGTATATGCCCGCGTACAGCCACATGAAAGATAGGAACTCCAGACTCAGAAATCCGTAAGGGGATCCCAATTCTGTGGGATCAGCCCCAAGAAAATAAAATAGCTCTTCGGGAAATTGTGCCAAAACATTCTGTATTTGTTGCATATCAAGACCATCAACCATTAGGATTATTGAGAATGACAACAATCCAACAAGCGCACCCATGGCAAGAAGAGCAAATTTCCTATCCAGCAGGTATTCCTTAACCGCACCAGTAAACCTGTTCACTCAGGCCACCTCCTCAATTCTGGTTTGGATATTTTTGAGCAAATCAATCCTGGTCGGTGTGAACTCATAGTATCTAAGAAATATATCCTCAAGAGCGGGGCTGGAAACATCTAGATCATTTATCGAAATTCGAGACAGTAATGAAAGGATCCTGCTTAAGTCTTCTCTCCCGACCGTAAAGGAAACACGAGACTCATTAAGCCTTTCTTCTATGGTCTTCACAATGTCTTTGGGAATCTTGGAGGTGAATTTCTTAAGCTCAGTTTCATTCGAGAAATATACAGTAACCTCTTTCAATGCCATTTTCTTAAGATGTTCTATAGATGCTGCTTCCACAATTGTTCCTTCCCGGATTACACCAACGCGATGGGCAACTCGTTCGACCTCGCCAAGTAGGTGAGAACTTAAAAGAACGGTAGTATCGGTTTCTTTTTGTATCTCGCCCAACATTTTGTAGAAGTCGATTTTTATGAGCGGATCCACACCGGAAGTTGGTTCATCCAGAATCAGAAGCTCAGCTTGTGGAGCAAGGGCCAAGATGATGGCAATTTTCTGTTTATTGCCCTTACTAAGTTCTTTTACTTTTCGGTCTAAATTCAGCCCTAAGCGATCCGCCAGTTCCTCGACCCTACGCTCGGAGATGGAGTTGTTATACATCCCTAATAGAAATCTGATATTGCGCCGTGCAGTTTTTTCCTTATATAGACCTAGATCTCCAGGTAGGTATGCTGACCGCTGCCGGATCTCAGTAGAGTGCTGGACCACGTCCATCCCAAAAATCCTCGCTTCCCCCGATGTCCTTCTGATGAGATCGAGTAGGACTCTTATTGTCGTAGTCTTTCCCGCTCCGTTCGGTCCCAGCAGGCCAAAGATCTCCCCTTGGTAGACTTCGAACGTTAGATTCTCAATTCCTCGAGACTTCCCGTAATACTTGGTGAGATTCTTTGTTTCTACCACAATTGTTTCACTCATTTTTCTCCCCTCTATATTTTCATACTTTTCAAATTTTGTGAACTCATATGTCACATAGGAAGAACTACTATATAAATATTTTCATAATTTTTGAAAATAAAAAAATTTATAAACTGGCTCTCTGCTATTTAATGGTGAAGCATAATGACATCCTCCCTAGACGATCAACGTGCTAAATTGCGTGAATATGAGAAGAGATTAGTGTCGTTCTTCGTAAAAAGTGGAAAGATAAAGAAAGTCCACTCCAAATTCTCAACCATACTTGGTTATTTTTACACACGAAGACGTTTAACACAGACACAACTTCAAAAGTTAACTGGCTTTTCAGCAGGTACCATATCTCAGATACTCAACCAATTACTAGCCATCAGGATGATCCGTCGTCATAATATACCAGGATCCCGCGAGAAACAATATGAATTAATTGCATTTGGCTCACAAATCACCGGGGCGGCACCCAATATCATTCAAGAGTTGAAAGGATATATCAAAGGTATCGAGGATCTCTTAGATGGAATCGATTTGGATCTAAAAAGAATAAAGCAAAGAGTTAATGCTCTCCAGGAGCAAGGCGGCAGCAATGTTGATGATCAGCTGGCAAAACGAGCGATTCCAGAAAAAATCCAAAGAATCCAAGCGTTCATTACAGATTTTGCACCCACCATCCCGGTATTCAAGCGGCTTACAGACTTCATTGAAGTGGAGATGCGAAAAATTGTGTCCTGAGGAAGTAAATACCAACGAAGAAGCGTCACCTGTGCAATTCTCCTTGGAAATTACACAAATTGAATCGGATCTAAGAAAACTGGAACAACGGGCTGTTAAACATCTTATCGATTCCAGCGTCTCTCTCGGACGGGACCCCATCGTGGCTGCAGCATTATCCCAACTATTTCTTCGGCAGGAATTGACACAAAAACAGATTCAAGAACTTACGGGATACTCTGCCGGTGCCATCTCCCAAGTATTGAAAGAATGTGTAGATATGGGGATAGTGGAGAAATATAAGCCTAAAGGACGGGGAGCCTTTCGCTACACTATCAAAAACATGCTGCGATATTATACACGTTCCCTCCTGGGTATCGTAGAATTTTATCTTTCTAACGAATCCGAGCTTAAGGAGATTAAGAAAGGTTTAGAAGTTATCCCTGAAGAACTACGCAAGGAACAACTATATGCAGGTCTTTGGGGATTTGTAAACCTGGCCCTCAACACTCTACCGGTCTACCATAAGATAGTAGAAGAATTCGTTAATCAAGAAACCTAGAGAATATCAAGAATCTTGTTTTGCTGGTGTTTTTTGGTAATCTGAATCATTTATATTATCCAGTGCAAGAATATTTTATTGAGGGGGCTAGAAAGACCATCCATTAAGGCGATTAGAATGTCTCTAAGATGCTCTTGGTGCGGAAAGAAAGGAGAAAATCTTATTCACGATAAGTTGAAATTCGGAAGCTCAGCAGATAAAGCATATTTCTGTAGTATGGATCACTTAGAAAAAACACGAAAGTTCCTAAAATACGCTGAGTCTCATTCCTGGCATTTTATATTGAGCATAATAATATTTCCAGTAGTTGGTATGCTAATTACACTTACGATTCTAGAAAATGTGGGCCTACTAATTATCTTTGGAGGATTAGGTCTAACGATCATAATATTCCCATTTGCAACCCCTCAAACAAATAGTCTACTAGGAATCAAGAATGCAATTCGACTCATTAGAATAATCGGGGTAGTTCTAACAGGAGCAGGAATATTTCTACTTCTATTATAACAGTCTTTTTTGCTGGTGTTTTAATCTCTTCGATTCAGATCCCCAACCCACGAACAAGGAGCGTACGCTCAGCCCTTTCCAGAATTCTTACGACAGAAGGAAATACATGGCAACCGCACTTCTCGCAGACTGCTCTTGAGCCCAGCACACATGGTCTCTTTAAGTGACCGAACGCATCGATCGAGATAGTACACCAATTAGGACACCTAGTTGTCCACTCTGAGGACCGGAGAAGGTCCAATTCCCCTCTCGTGTTCAAGACAAAATTGGGCTCTTTCCTAATATGACGTATGAGCACATTGATGTCGCTATTTCGCTGTACATACGGTACCCAAAGGGGATCGTTTTCAGAAAAGGGGGTATACCAATTAAAGACTATTCCACGGAAACCTAGTTCCAACGCAGCTTGAATGGTCTCAGATATATGTTTATGGTTTACCGTGGTCAATGTGCACGTGGCCATGAACCTATCAGATGGTGCTGATTTCATGTTTTTTTTGACAAGATCATAAACTCCATTCCCTCGAATTGCATCGTGTATCTCT
>JBHLPJ010000100.1:0-4865 GCA_048939565.1 Promethearchaeota archaeon | reverse complement strand
TGCAGAAACTAGAACCATCACAAGCGCTAGATTCTTTGATTTATTCAAGATATCTCCCTCTAATTGGTTTTTGACTATTTAGCAAGAAAAAACAAGAATATATACTTATGCATCACAAAAAACTATCGTCCCTGAATATGGATATCACCGCTAGTCGGAGTTATCATATTTGTTCGTCTTGTATGTGTTTCACAGCCTGAGGGGCTGGAGAGCGTGAGGAGGGTGGAATCTTAAGATCAAAGAAGGAGATAAGAGAATATCAAGGAGAGGACAGATGGAAATTCTTTTATCTAAGAGGCTAGAATAGTGTTCGGCAAAATCGATGGGTTGGACACTATGGCCAAAAAATATGACCTAATTGTTGTAGGAAGTGGTCCCGCTGGTGCCATGGCTGGCAAAACTGCCGCCGAGAAGGGGCTAAAAGTCCTGATGCTGGAGAGAGCAAAGAGTCCCGGGGACAAAAACACATCAGGATCAAGTATCTTTTTCCTAAAAGAACTCTGGGGCTGGATGAGAGAGGGGCCAATTCAAAGAGAGATCTGGGGTGCAGACTTCGGTTTTGTCTTTGATGACGAGGTAGGCCTGATACGATTTCCTTTGAAAGGAAGACATCAATTCTTGGATGTTTATCGGAACGAGTGGGACAACTGGGTTGCACACAATGCAGTAGAGGCAGGAGCTGAGTTAAGGACATCGACTCTAGTTGCAGATGTCATCAAAGATGAAAATGGAGTAGTCCGGGGCGTTGTAACCGGCAAAGGTGAAAAAATCGAAGCTCCAATGACATTGGGATGTGATGGAGTTAACTCTGTTGTTGCCAGAAGGGCAGGACTACGGGGAAAATGGAGAACTCATGAGATAGCAGCTGCGGTCAAATATGATTATGCGTTATCTTCCGAAAAGATCGAAGATAGATTCGGTGGTCAAGAAGATGGCAAAGTATGCTTCCAATTCTGGTTCTCACCCGAATTTTCAGCAGGTGAAGGATCTTATGCATGGATATTTCCCAACAAGGACAGCATCTCAGTCGCGATAGGTGTGATACCTTCGGATATCGAGTATAACCCCGAATATTACTTGAACAAGTTCATGACGCACCCGACAATAAGACCATATCTCAAAGGTGCCCAGAAGCGAAACAGAACCACTCACTTATTACCTCTGGGAGGCGCAGTCCGTCCCGGAGTAAAAACCTATACGAATGGGTGTATGGTATGCGGTGACGCAGGCGGATTTGTCAGTCCGGTTCACGGTGGTGGGATCATGGGGGCTTACAGAACAGCTATGTTGGCAGTTGATATAGCAGCAGATGCCATTTCCTCTGGAGATGTATCTGCAGATAATCTTAAAGTCTACGAAGCTAAGTGGCTCAAGGAGGCAGAGCCTGTTGGTCCGGTTCAGGGTGCATCTAAAGAGATGCTGGAGTTTACAAGATGGTTCTATGAGGAAGTCGGATTGGAGACTTGGGGACGTCTTCTTATGGGATTCCCAAAGGCAGTATTTGGAGGACCACTCTATCTGGCTAGGTTCTTCTCCACACAGCTTTTGCCGACTCTCCCGAAAATCGCAAGAGCCCTCCACTGGGTATCTAAACCGCTTGTAGATCTGTTCTTGAGCTTAATGCCTAAGAGGTGATATTATGTCTGAAGATGAATTTCATGGAGTCAAGCTAAGAAAGAAGATTAAGGGAATGACAGAAATCATCCCTGCAAAAAAAGAGTTCATCAGAGTCGATCCAGATAAGTGCAACGGCTGCGAATTATGCGTAAAATTCTGTCCAAGCGGTTCTTTCGAGATGGAGAATGGGAAAGCCGTTTGGAAGGGACTTGAAGTGTGTCTTGAAGTGGGTCTTTGTTATCATGTTTGCCCGGTGGATGCTATAGAGTGGAACTATCCAGAGGGTGGGGCAGGAATAGTCTTCAAGCACAGTTAGACTTCTTTTTCTTCTTTTATTATTGAATATCTGACCCTGTAGGTATCATCCCCTACCCGCCCTATTTTCTCGATCTTTATCTCTACATCAACAAGGTCCTTCAGATCGTAAATAAGATCTTCAAAATAATCGTGGAGTCCGCAGGTTTGGCAATATGTCCCTCTAAAATCCACGATTAGTGTGTTACCACTAAAGTCTAAGACCTTAGCATTAGCCTCAAGACCTCGATATTTATTGTAACTATGAATAGCTTTTTCGATGTATTCCCTTAGATCAATTGGATCAGGCATTAATGATCTACCCCAGTCAACTCTTGGATGAGAAATAATCAAACCTCGTTTTTCTATTACTGGCAGAACAAGAATAAAAAACTAATGAGAGGACAGCGACGGAGTTCTCGGAAAAGCATCATATCGAAAGCTTGGGGCTAAGTTCACAAGATTGGTTTTTTCAGCTTTCGACCTTTCTTTCCCACGCCTCTCTTATTACAGGATTACGCTTGAGATACTCGTTGACAGTCTCTTTACGTACTCGATTTAGAAGACAAGAAAAATTAATGCACCTAGAACAGGTGAATTTTAGCGTAATCCCCCAGAATATTGCCAAACCACCTACAGTAAGAATTAACAAAACAAATTGACTCCCCAGAATCAGAAAAGGAAAAGGATATCCACACATGATGATGAATCCCGTCATAAGTTGAATCTTCTCTGACCTGCTAATCGGTTCAGGATTGAATTTCCAAAACTTGGGGCAACCATAGTTTGCGATGCAGCGTATAATGGGTCCCTCTTTGGCGTAAAAAGGGCAATGACTGCAGAGGATACGAATCTCCCAGAAACCAAAAAAAATTATCGAGAAAATAATCCAACCCAAAATATACAAACCATAACCGCTTAAAATCAATCCAATGACTGCCGGTATCATAAATAAGAGAAATCGACTCACAAAAAGAAGCAGATCTCTCAGATTGAATCTGCATTTGAGTTTGACATTAAGAGAGCAATTCCCACACTCAGAAACAGACTTCCACGTGCATATTTGATATGGGTTGTCTGAATGCTCTTTCTTTGACAAAATCTTCTCACACCTAAGTTTCTAATATAGGATATTCTTTGTATCGGAGAGCTTTTAGGAGAGAGGTCTTAATCTAATTGATTGGTTTTCTAGAATAAATACATTATAGGCGAGAAAACTATTGCACTTGTAGAGAATATCAGAGCACTCACTATTATTTGAGCTATCCACCCACCTGTTTTTTCATAAAAGAACTCTCCCGATATGATCGTTATGCTGAGGAGAAGGACCATCAAGTTTATCCCAAGAAGAAAGAAGGCTGCGCTTTGTTGGAGAATCAGGAGTAGAAGAATCATCAGTAACAGTAACGACGAAACAATCACCACAAGTTGATATACTACAGAGATTATCATCCTTTTGGAACCGTTGCCCACCATCGGTCTTATTATGGCTTTGAAAAACGACTCATAGAAAAGGAACGTTAAGAAGTAGAATGTCAGATACAGGGGTAAGTATGCCATTCTTAGGAACGAAGTTGAAAGCGTTGACGTAGTATTAGTACCCATTGTTATGTAGAGCAATATAATAAATACTATGGCGGTAGTGATTCCTAAACCCACATCGACTCTTGTCGACTCTGTTCTGAGAGATTCTTTGATAAACTCAAAGTATGAGAATTCCTTTCTGCCACCTTTTAGTTTTCTCCATGCAAAAATACCTAGAGCAATCGAATTACCCAAGAACAAAGAAGCTATGAAATTGGTGAAGAAGAGGGGAGAGATCGGCGATATCAGCAAGGAGATCAACAACCCTATTATCGATCCTCCAATCCCGGCAACCAAAACCGCTTGAATTCCTGCTTTCAGCAAACTTTTCCAGTTACTCTCCCGCGGATTTTCAGCGCTTTGTTTCTCCTTGGCCTCTTTTCTTTTGCATATTCTATCATATACTATCGATAGTGAAGATAAGATTACTATTGTACCACCTATCAGGGATATTAGCACAGCTGCACCAATTAGATCGGGGTTCAAACCAAGAGTCTGCTCTTCTCCCAAAACTACTCTTGTAGCCCATTTAACAATCTCATTTATCACTTCTCTATCATATACGATACTGAAGTGATCCGAACTCTCATCCACAAAAAGCATTCTCACGGTCCCATTTATATCATAAACCGTATTAGGTTCCCCCGTTCCATTGATAGACTTGTAGAATGTCTCTAGGACCAAATCATTTTGTATGATGGTATCCCCTGTAGATATCACTAAGAGTAGATTTCTCGGAGTTGTGGTGTTGACAACTGCGGGAGAAGTACTGGGGGCAATACCAACGGTAGCTAGTGGAGAATATGATTCCAAGCTAATGTTAATAGCGACTCCGCCACCCATACTGTGACCTATGAGAATCATCTCCGAAGTATTTCCTGTATTCCTATCCTCCAAGAATTGAATAACTGCGCCCACATCTGCACTGAAATCGGTCGATTCTCCCATGAATCCTCCGCTATCACCGTGACCTCTGAGGTCCAAAGATACGGAGATAAAGCCTTTCTCGGCTAGAGATATGCCAATCAGCTTCATCATTCTTCTATTTCCTGAAAAACCGTGGATCAATAGCGCTAGCGGAGCTTCCGTTGATGTAGTGGATTTCATAATGACATCAAAAGATATTGGAACGGCATCAGATGTGAATGTCTTAAACGACTGAGTGGGTATTTCATTGTTTATTACTGCTAACGGAAAGAAAGCTGAAGTGAAAATGACAAAGCCCACTATTAATAATGACAGGGATTTTCTATTCATAGACAAACACCAGAGATTATTTGGGCTAATCTACTCGGTCTTCCCAACGGGGGCAACATATACAGTAAACTCCTCTTTTCCGTCAATCCCTAGGAGAGCATCCATCTTATCCT
>JBHLPJ010000016.1:0-15646 GCA_048939565.1 Promethearchaeota archaeon | reverse complement strand
GTTTACACCTCATACTCCGTTTCTATTCCTTCCTTTAGTGCTAACGGCTCTCCAAGTTTTTGTAACAAATCCTTAATGTGTTCTTGAAAACTCCTTAACAATTCCTTTTCACTTTTCTTCGTCTTTCCTTTTTGATGTTTATCCCAGACCTCTTCATAGGTCTTGACATACTCTCTCAATTCCTTTGCCAAAACCAGATATGGCTGTAATTTGGGATCTTCAAATACACCCAAGTACCCTAGGAGGATTATGGTATAGATTGAGCGGATCACATTCCGTCTTGCTTGTTTTAGAACCCTGTTGAAAGCACCTCTTGATACTCCATGTACAGTTTGCACTGTCTCTCTTTTAGTCTTCTTTCCTTCATTCTTGGCTTCGACTTTCAATCTTCTCAAAGTTGCCTTCTCTCTATATGTCAGTTTTTTGTGCGAAACTGAGTCCGTCATTAGGTCCAATAGAAGTGTATTTAACTGTATTTCTGTTAGATTGGACCCAGGAAGTAATATTTTTGTGATCGGATCCTTTAGCTGTCGGTTTATCCAATATTGAACCTCATTTATTGTTTTTTCGGATGATTTTTCGACTCCCAATTCAATACCTCCAAATGGATACAAAATTGTAGACGTATTAATCATTCTAAAAGTTTTCGATAGGTGAAATTGACCGGCATTATATAACTTACATCTTTTGATCCTACTTCGATTGCTTCTGAGACGTGCAGTTCATTGAGACCTTGATTATAATACCTTATCCTATTATGTATTCCATTATAATCCACAAGCATACATCATTTCTATTATTCTAGGTGCCATCCTATCAAAATAGATTTTGGTTTCGTGATTTCACTGGAATATTAATGGCATGTTTCTGACTATGTTCTTTCAAGGTCAATTCTTATATAATTAGAGTGTGGAATAAGTCGTTTCGTAGTATGGTAAGCGGGAGGGACTAACCGTGATTGGAATATCTCCGTTTGTAAAACGAGTTGTAAATACATGTCTTCGAATAGGAAAAGATGATAGAGTCTTGATCTATGCATACCCTCACATTCTCGATTTAGCAAAGGCATTTGTGCTGGAGTGCAGACGAACTGGCGCAAAAACAATTCTGCAAATTGATACAGATGAGACTTACTACGATTTGATGCTTAATCTTCCCCTAGATTACCTAGAAACGCCCAATCCCCTTGAACTCGCCTTATTGGATGCACAAACTGCTGCAATCATCCTGTGGGGCCCCGAGAACCCCGAAAGGATGAAAGAAGTCAAACCTAAAAGATGGGCTGCATTATTCGAAGGAGAGGTGCCTTACCGCGATAAGTGGATTAAAAAGAAGATTCGCACTGCGAATATTCGTTTAGGCCAAGTTACACCGCAGAGAGCAAAAACCTACGGATTTGACTATGATGTTTGGAAGAAAAGCGTTGTTGATGCCTCAGACGTAGAGTACGAAGAGATTAAGAAGCTAGGTATCAAGATCAGCAATATGTTGAAAAACGCAAAGAACATCCGTGTCACGACCCCAAAGGGAACAAACATAACCTTTAGCCTAGAAGATAGACCAATCTTCATCTATGATGGTATAGTTGATGAAGAGGATATCAGAAAAGGAGACCCTGCTGTCTCATTACCTAGCGGAGTTATTGGATTTGCACCTTCGGAACCAAGCGTAAATGGGAAATTTGTCTCTGATGTTCCTCAGGCATTTGCAGCCAAGCTAGTTCATGATGTTTCGTGGGTATTTGAAGATGGAAAGATAATATCCTTTGAAGGAAGCAAGAATCTTGAGACATTGAAATCAAGCTGGGAAAATGCGAAAGGCGATAAAGACAGATTGGGATTATTCATGCTGGGACTAAACCCAAGGGCAAAAACCGGCTTTCTTGAGAACGAACTTGTCCTTGGAACGGTTACGCTGGCGATAGGAGATAACAAAGCACAGGGCGGAAAGAACGATACTAGTTGGTATCAGCAGATTACCGCCACCCAACCAACCATTGAACTGGACGGAAAACCGATTATTAGGCAAGGTCAATTGACACTATAGTTCCTACTTCTGTTCTCTTTGTGTTACCTATAAGATTGATTAGTCCTTCACTCCTTCAGACAAAAAGGATTTCAAAAGGATTTATTATGGGCTAACTCAAAATAAAGCCCTAATATGTGGTATTGAAAAGGAGGTCAAGAATTGAGCGAAATAAAACTCATTTCAATAGATATTAAGAAAAAACCTGAGCATCAGATAATTGTCGGACAGGGGAAATCCCTCTAAGATCAATTGGTAGGGGGGCCCCAATTTCTCAATAAAACTGACTGACGATTTCTTCAGGTCCATTCAAATGTCGGTTCCAGGAGCAACTACTGGTGTCGTAAAGTTTGCTTGTGCAATGAATGAAGCGGATCCTAGACTTACTCGTGTTAACAGTAACGATCCCGAACTTGAGCAATTGGCCGCTGAAAACTGCAAGAATATTGGCGCAAGTCATGTATTTGTGATCATGGTCCAAGGAGCATGGCCAATTAATGTTCTAAATAGCATCAAGCTACTACCACATGTTGCGTCAATTTATGGGGCAACTGCAAATCCCTGCAAAGTGATAGTTGCTGAAGTTGATATCAATGGCGTTGAAGGTCGTGCAGTATTGGGCTTTGTCGATGGGCAATCTGTTACAAAAATAGAAACGGGTGATCAACGCACAGAACGCCGTGAACTCGTCAAAAGAATCGGATACGTTCTTGGGTGAATTCTCTCCCCTTCCATCTTTTATTGAAAAAGATATATGACTAAAAAGAAAAAGAAAAAAAGTTTCCTTTACCTCAAAGAGTATTCTTACTTCTTCTTTTTACTAGGTTTGGCATCTTTCTTACCAAGTGAGATCTCAACTGCACTGACGTTTGCCGTTCCACCTTCTGCGGTGTTAATTTGCTCAGTGCTGATCTTGATGTCCTTTACGTCAACGCTGCTCATGAATCGATTCCTGAGTATCTCTGCAACATCAACTGCGCGACTAATCGCACGGCCTCTTGCCTTGATGACTATTTCTTCCATGTCGGTTTGATTCAACTGAGTTACGCATGCCAAAACATAGTTCATAACTGGTTTGTTTCCAACGTAGATTACATTCTCTGACATTAGACTTCACCCCATTTCGGCTCTGATTTTATGGTTGTAGTTAGATACCTCCTAAGGAGGTGATTGTTATTTATAGTATGATCTTAAAAATCTTACGTAAAGAACCAGATAAGTATCCTAGACTTATTTATCTCCACTGGAAATGTAATACATTATCCTACAATATCTTATCATATCCTATAATGTAGTATATCAATATAATTCTGGGTTTCTTTCTAGGTCTCTTATGATTGAGACAGTCTCACACCAATCTCCTTCCAGTTCTCTTCTATCTGCTTTCTTATCTCTTCTATATCGTTATCTGTAAGTTTCGAGAATCTTCCCTGAACACTCAAATAGTCCTCAATAGGCTTTCTTTTCTCTGGATCCAAAAATCTCTTACTCGGTCCTGAAAGTTTAAACTTTCCATCTTCCACTTCAAATAATATCCATATGCCAGTCTGAACTGCCAATTTCGCCAGAGTAACCGTGAGATTTGAATCGAATCTCCATCCTGGGGGGCAGGGACTCAGTATGTGGATGAATCTGAATCCTTCCTTTTCTTTTGCCTTCTTAACTTTTCTATAGAGATCTTGTGGGAATCCTATGTTAGCAGTTGCCAAATAAGGAACATCATGAGCTAAGACAATTGCATCGAGATCCTTTTTCGGTAGCTTCTTTCCCCCTGGTGTTGTGGTTGTGAGCGCCCCATAAGGAGTTGCGCCGCTGCGTTGAATTCCCGTATTCATGTACGCCTCATTATCATAACATATGTAAATCATATCCGTTTGGCGTTCAGCAGCGCCACTCAATGCCTGAAGTCCGATGTCAAATGTCCCTCCATCTCCTGCCCACGCTACCACAGTAATATCCTTTTTTCCTTGAGCTTTGAATCCCGCCGTAACACCGGTTGCCGCAGCTGCAGCAGCTTCGAAAGCTATATTTAACAAAGGAACACCGATAGCAGTTTTTGGATAAAGACCTTGAATTATGGTGCTACAACCTGCGGGTATAATCAGGACGGTTTTCTCACCTAGAGCTTTTAGCACATGTCTCATTCCTAACACAGCGCTACAACCTATACACGCGCTGTTTCCTTTATACACGAGTTCCTTTTTCGGAAGTCCTAATATTGAATTCATTTCATTTCACCAACTCGAAGACCATGCCAATTTATTTCCTTTCCTATTTCACCTGTTTCTGCTGCTTCTACTGCACCTAAAACCATCTTCTTTATATCGGAGGATCTTACGTCTCTCCCTCCTATTCCTGCGATGTTCTCCAAGACTAATGGGTGTTTCTTATGGTTGTATAGTGCTGCCTTGATCTCTGCGGATGCGGCGCCCCCCATTCCAAACGATATGTTCCTATCTATCACTGCAAAGACTTCAACTCGTTTTGCCAATCTTTGGAAGTCCTCCTTAGGAAATGGTCTGAAAACCCTTAGCTTGAGAGCTCCGACCTTGTATCCTTCCTGTCTTAGCTCATCGATTGCAACTTTGGCCTGACTCGCAATAGTTCCCATGGATACCAAAAGCAAGTTTGCATCTTCACATTTGTATTCGTCAACCAATGCTCCATGTGATCTACCGAATCGCTTGTGAAACTCCTCTTCAATTTCTCGAATAACCGTCTTAGCGTTCATCATAGCTTCGTGAATCATGTAACGATACTCATAATACCAATCATCGGGGCTGTTAACCATAATGATGTTGCCATGGGTTGCTGGCTTGTCAGGATCCATAATAAGTTGCGTGGCGGGGTTTGGTGCATAATCTGGTATAAATCTATCAACTTCTTCCTGACTAGGTATGGAGACTGGGGCAGAGGTATGAGAGATAATAAAACCGTCGAGGTTTACCATGGCAGGTAACAAAACTTCCCGATTCTCACAAATCCTGTGGCATTGTAGGATGGTGTCAAATACCTCTTGATTGCTCTCAACATAAAATTGAATCCATCCAACATCTCTTTGTGATATGCTATCGTTATGATCGGGCCATATATTCCACGGCGGTCCCATGGCTCGATTAACATTTGCCATAACGATAGGGAGTCTAGATCCACTCGCCCAATGAAGCATTTCATGCATCAAAGCCAGACCATGGGATGATGTTGCAGTAAATGCTCTGGCTCCAGTAGCTGCAGCACCAATGCAAGCCGCCATAGCGCTATGTTCGCTTTCAACACGAATGTATTCTGCTTCCATTTCACCTTCATCTATGAGATCCGCTATTGCCTCTACGATTGTAGTTTGCGGTGTTATAGGGTACGCAGCAATGACTTGAACTCTCGCATATTTGGCAGCATATGCCGCAGCTGTATTGCCTGTCATAATATGCGTTTTCATTTCTGAAACCTTTGTCTTCATTTCTCATTTTTCCTCCCGCACCATTTCTATGCACTTGGATGGGCATTCTTGGGCACAAATACCACATCCTTTACAATACATAAAATCAGTTTTCGGATATCCTTCCTTGTCTTGATCAATTACTCCTTCTGGACAATAAAGCCAACACATCATACATTTATTGCATTTTTCTCTGTTTATTACTGGCCTAAATGTTCTCCAATCTCCGGTTTTGCCGTAAGATCCTATGCCAGGCTTTGATAAAGGTATTACATCAGGTCTAAGTCCTGTCTTCTTTTTCTTGCCCTTGGCAGTTTTTCCTGAAACCAGGCTTTTTTGACGGGTTCTAGAAGTCAGTTCAATTCCCCCTAGTTTAAGATGTTACCAACCTGCACTGTCCATAAGCTAATTCTGCCGCTTTTATATTTCTTTCTCCGGTCTTACCTTTCCATTTATTCCTTATCGCTTCCTTAATCCTCTCTAATTTCACCAATCCTGTTGCCTTGGCAAATGCGCCCAGCATTGGTGTGTTCAATACGGGAGATCCAGCTATGACCAAACCAACTTTTAGTGCTATAGCTGTAGCATCAACCGTGTATATTTCCCATTCTTTGTTTCTCCATTTCTCTGGAATCTCATTTGTGTTGGCTATAATGATTCCGCCTTTTTTCAATCCTTCTGTAACATCAACGATGTCCAAAAGAGTAGGATCCAACACTATAATAGCATCAGGCTCATAAATTTGCGAGCGAGTGTATATAGTGGTCTTTGAAATTCTTGTAAATGCTTTGACTGGTGCTCCTCTCCTTTCAGCACCAAAAAAAGGAAAAGCTTGAACACCCTCATAACCGTCTTTATATGCTGCATCAACGAGAATATGTGAAGCTGTTACGGCACCCTGTCCTCCTCGACCATACCAGCGAATTTCATACAATCTCAGCATCCCACCTTTGAGTTCCACTTGTATAGATCAATGTATTAGTTGATAAGTAATATAGGGTGTATTGGGTGGCGCCGGGGGCAGGATTCTCGTGACGTAATAAACCGCCGATTCGAACCCGCGAGACGCTACCGCGTCACTGACTTTCTCGTTCAATACATCTTAGAAGATTTATACTATCTTTGCATTTTTGTCCTTCTGTGTCAACTGTTCTCGAGGCCAGCGCCGTAGACCACTTGGCTACCCCGGCATAGCATTCCGAGTGTACTTTCTAATTAGCCATTTATTAATTCTTTTCTTGGAATCAAGCGATTCTGCTCTAACAATAATCATTCTACGTTGTGAAGTCAGACTACTTGATGGTGAACTTTTGACCAATTTAACCAGAAATAATAAACAATAAAAAGAATTTCAGGTAGTAAGATTTAGACAGAGCCTCAGCTCCTTGGAATTATTCGTAATCTTTGACAGTCTCAAGTATACTCACTACATTCCATATTTTTGTTCTGGCGTGTAAGGGGCAGTTTATCCCCGCTAAGAGGAGATTCTTAACAGATTGGATCTTGTGATACCTCGTCGAGAATCGATATCGCATTTGATGCCCTTACAGCCATGCTTTCAATCTTAGAGTCTTGAAGCGCATCAGTAGCCTCATTCGCTGCACGTCTAATGTTTCTAGGGACAGACGTGTCCTCAGCTATCATACCCAGTACTGTCATTGCTTGATCTACCTTCTCGTCCACTTCCTCATCCATTGTCCTCCGACCTCGCTTAAACTTAAGTTACATGAAAAAGTAATTAAAGATATTCTTAAAAGTATTCGTGGTGTGGAAATATGAAAAAGGAGAAAACTAACAAGATGGTGGAGTTACTTCTTTCTGGAGCAACTATGCTCTCAAATTCTTGCCCTGTTTGTGCCTCTCCTTTGTTCAAGGTTCGCGGAGACATCTACTGTCCTACTTGTGATAAAAAGGTGTTAATCGTAAAAGAAGGAGAGGAAAGTACGACTATTGTTTCAAGTGTAATGCTTCCTCGAATAGATGAGATAGTGTTCTCCAAGCTTCAAGATCTGAATAAGCAAATGGAGGAAGAAAAGGACCCTGAGAAACTCTACTCGATAGCAAAACTTCTAAATGTTTTGTTAGATATCCTTGAAAAAATAAGACGCATCCAGAAATCATGATGATTCTTCAGTATATTTAGATGTTAATATCTGATGAATTTTTCCTGCAATCTTCTTTCCTATACCGTGAACTTCTTGGAGTTCGTCAATACTTGCAGAGAAAATTCCTTCCGGACTTCCAAAGTACACTAATAATCTTGTTGCAAGTTTTCTGTTTATTCCTGGCAATCTTGATAGCAAATACTCCTGTTGCTCGCTTATTGTTAGGGGAGCCTTCTCACCTTTGATAGAGATCTCTCTGTCTTTCTCAATCTGTTCTCTTTGAGCGATAGCCAATAGCAATCTTGCAGTTTCGGTTGGTGTTTTTGCCCAGAGTATTGGGATTCGGAAATCGACTGCTATACTTGCAAGAGCTCCCCTAATGGCATTCGGACTAATTGCTCTCAATCCGTATAGCTTCTCACCCTCAATTATTAGTAGTGCGCCTTCATACTCTCGCAGCATGTCTTTCAACTGTTGAAACAGCCGTTGATCTACTAATGACTGAAGGAAATCCTCTGTAGTCTTTCGTTCTACTACTACATCTTCCGATATTACATAATCTGCAACCGCCAATTGTGCGGTTCTTATCCCTATTCCTAGCCGTACCAATTCCTTGACAACGGGTGAATTCATCTCTCTATGGTCGGCTACAATGTTGAGACGAGTCTCAGTCATACCATCTCTGATAAATCGTTCCAAGGGAGGTTGTTCTCCTCTTTCCCTAGAAAGCTCTCTCGATGTTTTCTTCATACCGCGCAACAAGCCATGCATCTTTCTTTCTTTATGAAATGCAGACCAATAGTATGCCTCGTCTCTCGTACCTCTAGTTATTAGAATACATACATGTCCTAACATTCTTCTTCCAGTACGTCCTCTACGTTGAATTGCCCTAATGGAACTCGGCACACAATCATAGAAAACCACCAGATCGCATTCACTTATATCCAAACCCTCTTCAGCAACACTTGTGGCGACCAGGACGTTAATTTCCCCTGACCTAAATTTCTGCAATATCTTAGTCTGGTCCTTTTGAGATATTCCTTTATCATTCATCCTGCTGGCTTGACCGACGAATCGTACTACTTCGAGATTATCCAATTTGCTCAGTTTTTCCTTTAGAACCCTTGCAGACTCTCTGAATTGTGTAAAAATAATTATGCGTGAATCAGGCTTTTTTGCAACCCATTCGGACACAAGTTCTGATATTGATGAAATTTTGGGATGCTCGATTCCCTGTTGAATCAAATCCCACAATCTAATTCTGATTTCAGACATTATTGGGTTTTCCAATATTGTCCTTATTGCTTTTGGAGCACCCGGCCTCTTGCTTTCTTGCTCCATCTTTTTGATATACTTATCAAGCGCAGTCAGCCCCTGTGTTTCTAGCAGTTCAAGGGCATAACTCAATCTTATTGCAGCTACAGTGGCAGAAATCGCCAAGAAGTGACTGGATGGAGGATTATCATGTTCATCCAGTTCTTCCTGAATTCTCGCCCGCAATCCAATCAGGTCTTTCCTGGAGACTTTTTTCACATCATATGATTTGATAAATCCTTGGTCTTTTAGCAGTTTTAGCCTCTCTCTAAGTAATTCTTCTAATTCTTTTTTTATGATCGAAAACTCGTGAGGTAGATCAACAATTTCCCAGTCAAGTTTGATAGGCACTACATAAGGCGCCACATCCGAGTCTTTCTCGGTACGTACTTCAACATTTTCGATGAATAGATTCCTGCATACCTCTTTTATTTTCGTCTCGGATGAGCCCGGTGATGCAGTTAATCCAAGTATTCTTGGATTTTTGGCGTGTTTTACGTACTGTTCTGCAATGAATGGGTAAGGGTAGTTTCCAATTGCACGATGTGCTTCATCAAACACAATCAGTGAAACATCTTCTATCGGATATCTGCCAACAATGAGGTCGTTTTCCAATATTTGCGGGGTCATAAAGATTACTCTGCCCTCTTTCCATAGCTCAATTCGCTTTAGTGGTTTAATCGACCCTGTAAAGGCAACCAACTCGTTTTCCGGCACATCTAGAATCTTGCTAAATGTCCTATGATGTTGAAGTACTAGAGGACGAGTTGGTGCAAGAAAAACACACTTTGACTTAGTATATTTGTGTAGACGATGCGCTGCAATCAGCGCTGCAATGATCGTTTTCCCGAGACCTGTTGGTAAAACTACGAGGCTATTGTGCGCCACACCCGTTCCCACAATAACCTCCTGATATAGTCTTCTTTCTACTGCGTCTGCATTGACCAGAGGATGATCAGCATATCCCTCGTCCATTCATTTTTCCCCTTGGACCATCATTCAAAATCTTCCCTTTTACACTATATCCTGATGACTCTTATTTCTTGATTATTCTATATTATCCTATAGCATCAGCAAAAGACCTATATCCCCTAGACAAATTAATATTGAATATATGCCTTTAGTTCTATTAGACGATATTGAAGATGCTTTTAAAGCACAGAAAGAAGTCTGGGGTAGTCGAAGTTGACAGAGGAAGAGTCCCTAAAACTAGAAACCGAATTCTACGAGCTCAGAATGCCAGGATACATCTTGGGAAAGGAGGTTGTGGACAGCAAGGCCAGACGTATCGGAATTGTACGTAGTTTGAGAATTAGTATTCCTAATTTCAAAGCAGAGCTCATCATAAAAGGTCTTGACGTAGAATTTCCCGTTGATATAGAGAATGTTGTAGCTGTTGGCAGTGTTATTCAGCTCAGAAACGTGGTTAAAGAAGCTGAAGAAGTCGAAATACACGATATTTTAAGATTGAGAAAAGAAGTGTGGGATGAAATCAAAAATTATTTTGTTCGCCTCTAGGGTGATCCTAATCCAGACCGAAAAGCCCTGGTTATCTCACAAAATCATGAATATGACCAATGTCATAAGAAAAGCAATTACTATTAGCGGAAATGCCCTTTTTGCAGTTTTCCAAGAGACGGAAGTAGATTCAATAATCTCGTCAACTACCTCTCCAGCTACTGCAAGATCTTCCACTTCATCGATGCTCGCATATCCTTTTACCACTTCTAAATCTTCAATAGCTTGCTTGGTTGCTACCCTCACATGCTCGACTATCTTACTAGGATGATATCTCTTTCCTACCGCGTTTCCAGCCTCCAGCGTTGTGGCATCAACCGAATGCGAGTCTGTGGTCATAATTTCCGCACTCTTAATTCCTATTTCTTCTAACGATTCAAGTATTTCCTCCCTCAATCCCCTAATCATATTATTACCATCAATCAAAATGTAGGCTGTACGTTGCCCACCAACCTCCAAAATCTGGGCCATGATCCCGCTATCGCCAATACCTTTTTGTCTACCGCCGTCTGAAGGACGAATTCTTGCAGTCCCTATCTTCAACGGTGCTTTCTTTGCTGCTAAGGCTTCTGATATTGCTTTTTTGATTACCAGAATCAATCTCTCTTCCTCTTCCGAACCACTGGCGACGGGTTCTTTGTCCATTTCCGGGCTCTTGGCATTATGCGCATCGATAATAGTGACATGTTTTATGCCCATCCCCTTTGCCGTTTTAATTATTCGTTGTGCAGTCTGATGTGGTATATCTTCCGTATCCTTCGGTGCGGATGTAATTATTAGGACTACAAAATCACCAAAGATTTGGCAACCAACCTCGAAGCCAGACTCTTTAACTTTTGTCAAAGGTGTAGCTAACGCAAATTCATTTTTGCTTGCTCTTACCATCTTTTCAGTTTGTTCTAAGACCTTTTGACATTCCTGAGCTGCAGCCAGGTTATCGGCGTGAGTAGATGGTCCATGAAAAACCAATGTTGTCGCTCCGAATTTGCTTTCCAGGTCATTTATTAGGATGGTGGGAAGATTACTACTCCCTACATTTCTAAATGGTCCTGGGTGAATATACGGCACTACCATTATAGCCTTCTGCCGGTCATCCAGCGTCTTAAAGAGTATTGTTGAGACTGTCAAATCCTTTTTTTTACCTAGGCGCTCGAAATATCGTTCTATCTTGCTGCTATCGCTGGCGACCCACTCTGTCAAGAAAGCTCTCAAAAAGGAGAGTCCACCTATTCCTACACTTTTCTTTAGGGGCCTATTTGTCAAATACATATATCCAAAGCTGGCCGAAGTCATTAGTATTGTGGATATGGCGAACCTGGGTATCCAATAAGCAATATTGGCCAAAAGAAATCCTAAGGTAGTGATCTGTAAAAGGCAGGCCAATAAGAAACTCAATCCTGGTTGAATTACGGCAGAAATTGAGTTTCGGATTGGCCCAGAAAAACTCAGGGGGAAATATGTAAGCAACCTAACCGTTAGGGCAAGAGCCATACCTATGAAAAACCCATCAACAATAATGTAATTTGCTTGAAATATCCAAGATAATACTGCGCAAAAAACGTAAATGAAGTTCCATAAGACTGTTGCCGATGTTGATATTGCGATCATATGTCGAAAGATCAGCATTTCGGTCTCTTTGTGTATTAATGAATATGAGACTATTGCAGAGACAATCGATGGGACAAGAAAGATTAGGCCCCCCTCAACCAATCCAAGAAATAGGAAATCAGAAGCTCCTGAAATAAAATGCACGAAGACCCCGGTAAACAGACTGCTGATAATCATTAGACTCAGCAGTGTCTCCATAGACGGAAGTCGGAACAGAGTTCCATACAGTGTGGGAGCCTTTCCAACATTACTCATAACGGTCCCCTCGTCGGTTTTTAGCACTTAGGTTAATGAGATATATTAATCTTCAAGCAGCTTTTCAGGCAAATATGGCTATTACAACAAATAATTGGCGGGCCCGACAGGATTTGAACCTGCGATCTCATGGTTTCACCTATGAAGCATGAAACCCCATATCCGAAGCCATGCGCGTTATCCAGACTACGCTACGGGCCCATTGAGATATTATTACGAATCCGCATAAAAATATTGGTTATCAGATCAAAAGAATAGGCGTGAACCAATAATTCTTTTAAACGGATGAACATAAATCTATCAGGTGCGCGAGGCTGGTCTAGCCTGGTTAGGACCCTAGCCTCCCAAGCTAGGAACGCGGGTTCGAATCCCGCGCCTCGCATCAAGATTGTTCGTTCTTCGTTTCTGTCGGTGGTGGTAGTCCCTTTCGTTTTCTTATTTTGCCAACTGTATTTGATAAGAGCTTTGAATGTACTTCTTGCCAAGTTTCAAACTGAGTTTGCCAAAATGCACGCCCAGAAGTTTTTGACCTTAATTCATTTGCCAATCCAAAACTCTCTGCCACCGGTATTCTGCCAACAATAGTAGCAATATGGTCTGTTTGTTTCATACTTTGTATATGTCCTCTTCTTTGAGCAAATAGATTTGTGACGACTCCTATGTACTCCGAAGGGATATTTATTTGAATTTTATAGATTGGCTCCAGTAGAGTAGGTGAACCGGATAGGAAGGAGTCGATTGTAGCATTTCTGATCAAAGATGCTATTCCAGTTGGACTCTTCGGTGTAGCTTCTCCTATTTCTAGATTCACCACCTCAATCCTGATACCTCTAAGCGGTTCCTCACTAAGTGGCCCAGCAGAACATATTCGATTCATCTCTGAGATTATAGTTTCCTTTACTTCTGGGGGAAGATCCTCAAGATCAGTCTTGGTCATAAAGAGATTGCCATACTTGTTGAGAGACAATATCCTCTCTGTTTCCTCTTCGGGCCAACCTGCTTTATTGCGCAAAACATTTGAAATATATTTGCGGTCCCTGCTTGGTGATATTATTCCTTGTGTAAAAAGAGCTACGGTTTTCTCATCAATTGGCTCTACAAACATGGTTACAAGCTCTTTTTTATCCAAACTTCTTGCAGTATTCTGCTTTCCTGCTTTTTTTACGGTTTCACGGTATACAACAGTAGGGGGAGAAGCGATGCACCTAATCCCTGTTTTTTGAATATCTTTGATTGCTATTTCCAGATGGAGTTCTCCCATTCCCGATAGTAAATACTCGCCAGTTTCAGGATTTATTATCACCGAGAGATTGGGATCCTGAACCGAGAGTTTTTCCATCGCCTTAACCAGTCTAGGAAGATCTTTCAAAAATTCTGCTTCAACAGCTATTGTAACCACTGGCTCTGAGATATATCTGATTTCCTCAAAAGGAACTATTTTATCCCAATAGTCTGCCTCTACAATAGTCTCTCCTATTGTCGTTTCCGGACACAGCAATCCCACAATATTGCCGGCACTTACCTCTTTGACCACCTCTCTTCTGTCTCCCATATACATATTGACTTGCTGTATTCTCTGCTTTTTCTCAGCCGATACCAAGTATAATTCGCTTCCTTCCCTTACAGTTCCTGAAAAAATCCTGCCCACCGAAATCAATTTTGCGTGAGGATCCACCAAAACTTTATTTACATATATAACAGAAGGACCTTCCTCATCACATTCCATCATTGCACTTCCAATTTCAGATTCAATGGTCCCCCGCCATATTTTTGGAATTCTGTATCTCTGAGCTTCTATTGGACTTGGTAAGTTGTAAACAATCATGTTGAATATTGCTTTATGCACAGGTAGTACCTCATGTAACTTATCTATCTCGTCCTCTTCATAAAATCGAACTATGTTCCGGAATCTTAGGTCTTGTTCAGAAATCGTTGGAACTGTGAAACCCCATCTATGAAGGGCGGATCCAAATGCAACAGATCCCTTAGACGCACTTACTTTCCAAGCGTCCCTATATTTCCTGTCTGCATACATATCTATCAAGGTGTTAAAATCATTAATGATTTGCGATAGTTTTTTTTCTATTTGTTCAGAACCCAGTCTTAGTTCTCTTATTAATCGGTCTATTTTGTTAATGAATAAAACCGGTCTTACGAATTCTTGTAGCGCCTGTCTTGTTACCGTTTCTGTCTGCACCATTACTCCTTCAACAGCATCTACTAGAATCAATGCTCCATCTATGATCCTAAGTGCTCGTGTAACCTTTCCAGTGAAATCTACGTGTCCTGGCGTATCAACTAGGTTAATTATGTAATTTTTATTGTCTGATCTATGTAAAAGCGAGATATTAGCAGACTTTATTGTTATTTCGGGGCAACGAGAGGTTCTCGTAAACCTTTCCGCGTTCCTGCTCTTCGTCGAGATAATCTAAAGCGCGAATCTTGCCTGCCAATGAAGGTGAAAGCAACCCTGATGCAGCCAGAAGCGAATCTGATAATGTAGTCTTTCCGTGATCTATATGTGCTATGATTCCAACATTCCGGATGTTCTCTTTTATACCCATTAACTTGGCGATTTCTTCAGCAAGCTGCCTTGTTCTGGACATTCATTTTCTCCTCTTTCGTAGTCACATTAACTCTGTTATAAATACAATTTATTGGTTGGCTTATCCTAGTCATATTCCCCAAGCCTAATCTGTTTTGCTTCATCTCTTTCTAATCCATACGGGGCTTTAATCAATTTGGTAATCGTCTGTGCCTTCTTCCTTCCAATGCCTTCTACGCGGGAGAGCTCCGCGCTTGTAGCATTAAAGATCCCTTTGACAGTACCAAAATTCCTGAGTAATCTATAAGCCAACTTCAATCCAATATTTGGCAAGCTTGTTATGACAAACAACTTCATCTCATCTTCGGTCAGCTGTTTCGGACTTCTCCGAACTATCGGACTCCATCCATGGAATGTCTGTTCGTGATTGGCAAGTGTTGAAAGCAATGTAGCTGTTTTCTCCCTTGATTCTGTAAATAGGAATTTTGTGGGAGTTTCTACAGATATTTTCGCAATTGCACCATATATCGCCTTCTCTTTGCCAGATATTTGAGCAGGATCGAGAAAGTCCCCTTCTATTATAATTAGGGGGAGTTCATAGGCTCCAGATAAACGCTGCACTTGATCAAAGAGCCTTCCACTAAACATGGAAGAGACAAAGTCGGAAGCAGATTTTCGCTCAACAGCACATCGATTTGAAAGCACGTAATCTCCAACAGACAATTGTCTAAATGAGACGTGGATACCTTCTTGTCTTAGAAATTCTGGAATGCCTGAGATACGTTCTCTCTTATCTACAATAATCCTAATTTGTTTCATGTGAAACGCCTCAAGGAGACT
>JBHLPJ010000015.1:0-15789 GCA_048939565.1 Promethearchaeota archaeon | reverse complement strand
TATTCTCCATACCGAGCGGCATGATCTCAGACAAGATTGGACGGAAGCCTGTTCTTCTCTTAGGATACGTGCTTTTCGGAATAACTTGCATATCTATCATTCTTCCAAGCTCTCTGGAATTACTAATTATCGTTTTTGCCTTATACGGCTTGGTTAATGCATTAATTGAAGGAACGCAGAGAGCATTGGCTTCTGATTTGGTGGAAAGCGAATTGCGAGGAACAGCTCTAGGTACTTTCCACACCGCCATAAGCCTGTCAACATTACCGGCAGGTATTTTTGCCGGGCTGCTTTGGGAGTATGTAAATCCTGTTGCCACCTTCATATATGGAGCGATTTTGGCACTGCTTTCTGCCGCGCTTCTGGCGTTTGTTCGCTATCCAAAAACTGATGTCTCAGGTAGCACAGGATTGAAAGAGAAAAGCAATGTGTAATTGCCTTCTACTTTCTCATGGCCTCTACTATTTCCAAACCCATCGCCTTTTTGGCGGGATAAAACGAAGCTCCCAATGCAATTGAAATACATATAACTGTTGCAATAATGATCGTTTCCAAAGGTATCACAAAAGGCATCGGGAGGAAAATAATTGATGACTGCCAGACTACTTGAGATAAGAATAGGTACCAAAGCAGTAACCCACCCAAAATGCCCACAGCAACACCTATAATAGTTATCGCTATGGCTTCTCCCATAATCATCTTCATAACTTGTGCCCTACTCATACCAACAGCCTTTAAAATGGCTATCTCTCTCTTCCTCTCAGTTACCGATACTATCATGCTGGTGGCCATCCCTAATGCTGCCACAGCTAGCGCAAAACCAACGAAGAAGTAAAGTATATTCATGAATTGCCCAATAATGTCTCCGATCAATAACTCTCTTTCTTCTGATGAGATCACTCCCACATTTGTGAAATCTAGGCCCAGCCTGTTTTCTACATCTTCAGCAACTTCAATTGGATCTACGTTATTCTCGACCCTAACCATAAAATCTCGTGCTTCGGTTATATTGAATAATTCCATAAGCGTTTCGAGACTTGCATAAACCCCAAACGCATCTGTGTAACCTGGCATTTCAAACATATATTGTGGGAATCCATAGAAACTGTTTGTTGTCGCAACTACTTTGCATTCCACCGGGATCTGCGTTAAGTTCACCCATGTGCTTATCCATAGAGAGTCCCCAACTTCTATACTCCTATTATTGGCCAAATCATCTGAGATTATGATGCTCATGTTATCGCTAAGAAGTTGATTGAATGCTGTTTCGGTTGGGGGTCCTTTAAGAGTACTGAACTGTTCAACTATCTTATGGTATTTTGATGCATTTACAAATATCATGCCTACATAGTACCCTGTATGATTAGATAGGGATTCTCCCATGTGAACAAATGGAGATGATAAATAGATACCGTCAATACTTTCTATAGTCTGATCATAGGTGAACGGTGTTGTCTCAGAGGTTGATATCCTAATATCGCTTCCGACAAAGATCTTTATCGCAGACGAAAACGTTGCAAGCAGAGTTCCTGAAAGTGAACTGAAAAATACAACAAACACCAAGCCTATTGTAATCATGGTGAACGTTAATCCAGTCCTGCGTCTATTTCTGGATACGTTTCTTTCAATAATAGCCTGTGAACTGGTTACCAGAGGTTTCAGCATTAGTACAATTCCCTTGGCAACATAGTATAGCGCTCCCCCAAATGCCAGAATAAGCCCCGCTGTAACCATGGCTGTTACCGTCAGTTGCACAGGAATCATGAGAAGTGTCATCATCAAATCCAGCCCAAAGCTTGCCAAAAGGAAGTATCCAAGTACGATGAGTATTATTCCTCCTACTACCATACTTTTGCTTATCTTTTGCTTTCTCACACCCTCCATCCTGGGTCTGATGACGCCCAGAACATCTACCCTAGCTGCGGAGTATGCTGGATAGATCGCCCCAATCGTTACGAACAGCATCCCTACACCAAAACTCAGCAAAAGGGTGAACGGGTTTATGATCAACTGAATCTCTCCCAAGCTCACCAAATTGGCAAAGGTATGACTTGCGATTTGTAGCATTAGTGTGCTAAGTAGAATTCCAAAAACAGCTCCAATTAGAGAACCAATGATTCCATAAACCGTTGTTTCAAAGAGAACGAATCGAAAAATCTGTGATCTTGATGCTCCTATTGCCCTTAAAATACCCAATTCACGTTTTCTTTCAGTAACGTTCATCAACATTACGTTAACAATCAAGACTGCGGTGACAGCAAGAGATATGCCTGCAAACACTGACATGGCAACTCTAACCATGACTACATTTGCTTCAGCGTCTTTCAGTATTTGCTCTTTTTGAGAGTACACCCAAAAGTCGGATCCTAGTGAGTTCTCTATCCTGGAGACAACATCTTCCACCTTGAGAACATTCCTGACCTTCACTGCAATATGATTTGCCCCTCCCTCCGTATCATAAATCTGCTGGGCTGTTGCTAAGTCAAGCAAGACCGTAGGACTGATCCATGCGCCAGAAAACTTTCCCGTAACATTTACAACACTTCTAATATTTAGTGTGACATTCTTTATCAGATGGGGGAGCGGTGTATATTCCATGATAATTAGATTTATTACATCTCCCGAAGTGAGGTTATATCTTTCTGAGGCAAAATCGTTTATCAAGCAATTATTATTATACATTTCTTCGATTGCCGACGGGGGATCAATTTCACCAAACATGGCATCCTTCACAGGGTCGAATGCTAACAATACAAATTGATACGATGTTCCATTATGCTCAAATGATTGGGTCTCGGTGATCCGTGGTGATGCACCTTGAACCCCTTCTATATTCTCAACTTGAGCCATTACTTGGTCAATATTTTCTATGGTACCCCACGTCGCGTTTCTAATATCGATATCAACATCCCCCACAGTCTCAAGTAATTGACTCACATATGCGTACTCAATACCGTCTGCGGCAACATTTGTACCTGAAAAGACAGTAACTCCAATCAGAATACAGATCATGGTCAGTACTGCCCGAGTTCTTCTTTTTCTCATTCCTCTTATTGATATACCATACATATGCATCTTCATTCTTCCTGATTGGGTCTTTCTTCACCTACAATCTTGCCATCCTGTAGAAAGATAATCCTATCTGTCAGTCTTGACATCGCTTCATCATGTGTTACCATAATCATTCCAATATTCCTATCACGGCATAGATTCGCCATGAGCTGGACTACTGTCTTTCCAGATTTACTATCAAGATCACCGGTGGGTTCATCAGCAAGTATTATTGAGGGATTGTTGGCGAGTGCACGCGCCACTGCCACCCGTTGTTGTTCGCCGCCACTGAGCTCATCTGGCAAATGATTGGCTCTCTCCTTTAATCCTATTGTTTCCAATAAATCCTCTGCCCGTCTTTTGCGTTCATCTTTAGACACACCTGCAATCAACATGGGCAGTTCAACATTTTCTAAGGCCGTCAATACACTGATTAAGTTGTAGAACTGAAAGACAAAACCCATCGAATATCGTCTCAATTTCACTATTTCTTTCTCGTTCAGTTTTGTGACATCTCTTCCGTCTATGAATATCTCTCCGCTGGTTGGCTTATCCAAGAGGCCAATCAGATTAAGAAGAGTGGTTTTACCCGAACCGCTGGGACCCATAATTGAGGTTGGCTCACCGGCATGCAATTTCATAGATGCGTTAATCAATGCTGGAACAGTAATCTCTTTCTTTCCATAGTATTTTGTAAGATCCCTTGTTTCCAATATAACCCTCTTTTGACTCAATTCTTGAACCCCGGTGATCAACTGAAGAGTTTGCCCTAGATAAGTCCAGTTATGAGGCTTATCCAATTTAAATGTGCAAATTCGTCAAAATGCTTAGGCTTCTCAAATTGATTCCTTTCAGGAGATCTAATCTTGCTCCCTGCTCAAGCGTAAAACCGTATGATTTTTATCATTCATGTTACAAGAATGATTCCCTGTGGTTAATATGATAACAAAAGATCAAATCGAGCAATTGGCTAAGGTTGCAGTAAGAACTGTCAATATAAAAGAGGGTGACAATCTACTTGTCAGGTCCGGAATCCACAATTACCAGCTAGCTGAAGCCATAGCATTTCATGCATTCATGAAGGGCGCTCAAATTTTCACCAACTTTACTAGCGATGACCTAACTGAGAGAATCTATCGAGAAGTGCCGGCCAAATATATGGAACCTACCCCTGCTCACTATTTGTCACTGGTTAAGGCAATTGATGTCTATATTGTTCTGGAACTTCCCAAAGATCCGGCTATCCAAAAGAGATTCCCACCAGAAAAGATCGTTGCGAACCAAAAGTCGAGTGAACCAATAAGAAAGGAGATTCTGGAAAACAAACGCTGGTTGTACATGGGATACCCCACTCCAGAAGCAGCCAAAGAATTCAATATTCCATATGAAGAACTTGAAGAGCTTATAGTTGGAGGTATGCTGATAGACTATGATGAACTGGAATCCAACTGCCTGCGTCTTAAAGAGCTTCTAACGAATGCTGACACGGTATATATAAATGATGATATGGGCACAGATCTTACGCTGCATGTTAAAGGACGACAAATCAAACTTGATGATGGTCTAATAAGTGACGAAGATGTTGCGAATAACGATACGGGGAGCAATATCCCTGCCGGCGAGGTCTTCATCGCTCCTCACGAAACCGTTGGTGAAGGAACGCTTTTCTGTCCTCTTACACGAGAACGGCGCACAGGAGAGTATGTCCGTAACCTAAGGCTAGTATTCAGAGATGGTCGTCTTGTTATGGATGAGTGTACAGCTGAAGTTGGTTTAAAACACTTCAGAGAAGCCATTGAACGAGGAATTGCTATAGACTCTGAACGCTATAAGACTGTAAGAACAACCAATTTTGGAGAACTCGGGATTGGTCTTAATCCCAAAATCAAAAAGGCCGTTGGCTACATTCTTACTGATGAGAAGATTGGTGGATCTGTTCACGTTGCCATTGGCTTTAATTCCGGCAGTTATGGGGGGACTAGTGAATCTACGGTTCACTGGGATTTTGTAACTGTTCCTAGAGCAACCATGGAAGTCACCTATCTCGATGGCAGCAAACGGTTGATTCTTGAAAAAGGGAGGATTCTATAACTTCTCACTCTCTTTTTTAGAGATTTTCAACAACTGCTTTGGCAAATTCTGAAGTCTTTAGGAGTGTCGCATTTTCCATTTGACGTTCAAGATCGTAAGTAACCCTTTTTTGCAGTATGGTTTCTTCAAGAGCTTTCTCGATCAGATCGCCTGCTTCATTCCATCCGATATAGCGAAGCATCATAACCGCCGAGAGAATCAGGGATCCTGGATTTACTTTATCCAATCCTGCATATTTTGGAGCAGTGCCATGTGTAGCCTCAAAAACAGCAAGGTAGTCGCCAATGTTTCCTCCAGGGGCCATTCCCAATCCACCGATTTGAGCAGCCAACGCGTCAGATATATAATCACCGTTTAAGTTAGACGTAGTTATGACATCGTATTCTTCTGGCCTTAGTAGTACCTGCTGAAACATCGCATCTGCAATCCTGTCTTTAATAACAACTTTGCCGTCAGTTGATTCGCCACTGATCAGTTCCTCCTCGGTTACTATATGATTTCTAAACTCATTATTTGCCACTTCATATCCCCACTCTCTAAAGGCCCCCTCAGTGAACTTCATGATGTTACCCTTGTGCATTATCGTAACGCTTCTTCTTTTGTTCTCAATTGCATAATTAATTGATTTGCGCACAATGTTGTAGGTTCTAGTCTTGCTAATTGGCTTGACCCCTATTCCTGAATCTGAGGGAATTGATACTCCCATCTCATTGCTAAGAAATTCGATAAACTTACGACTTTCAGGTGTATTTGCTCGCCATTCAATACCTGCATAGACATCCTCGATATTTTCACGAAAAACTACCATATCTACTAGCTCTGGTCTCTTAATTGGTGCAGGTACCCCCCTCATGCCTCTTACTGGTCTTACACATGCATATAAATCGAGTTCCTGCCTTATAGTCACGTTAAGGCTTCTGTACCCTCCTCCAACTGGCGTTGTTAGGGGTCCCTTTATTGCTACAATATATTTCCGGATTGCGTCGAGAGTTTCTTTAGGCAGATACTCGCCATACAAGGCTTTGGCTTTCTCGCCTGCAAATATCTCGTACCAAGCTATTTTTCTGCGCCCGTAATATGCCTTTTCAACTGCAGCGTTCACAACCACCAGCATAGCCTTGGTTATATCGTGACCTACACCATCTCCTTCGATAAACGAAATGACGGGATTGTCTGGTACTTGCAGTCTATTATCAATAACTTCGATACACGTCCCCTCAGTCGGATCTTTTAGGTGCTCCAATTTCTTATTCATCACTCATCACTCCCTTGTCTCTCTATGTGATAGAGAATATCATCCCATGGATGTCTGTATAAGCCAGCTTTGAGACGCTTTTGATCGAGAATATGCCCAATAATCCCTATACTTCTTCCTAATACAAACATGGTGTTAAGGTATCCAATCTCGACCATCTCTCTTATCTCATGGTCTGTGAACATACCCGTCCCTTTAAGCATATCCAAGAACAGAATGCCAACACACCCATCAACATTTAGAATCAAGGTGTTTCTTTTTTGCGTCGTTAGATTCTCGACTTCAAGAGCATAATCCAGATAATCAGTTTTTGGAAAGTTTTTACGCGCAAAATCCTTAAGCAGTTCCACACGCTTGTCGGGATTCTCCACGCTTTTTATCCTGTGGCCAATTCCTGGGATATAAATTCCTTTGGCCTTCATATCATCTACGAAATCTGCAGGTTTCATTCCTGAATCCTTTGCTTGACCGAAATAGCGTGCTGCGCCGTCGATCGCCCCTCCAAATCGCGGACCAACTGTCAAGAGACCGCTGCAGAGTGCAGAAATAAGGTCTTTGCCAGCTCTAGCAGCAACAATGGCATTATGCGCCCCTGATACAGCTGGTCCATGATCTGCAACAATTTTCAGGACTATCTCGATGAATTCTGTTGCGAACTTTGGCAGCTTCTTTCTGAACCAAAGCAGACCTATTATATCTCCAATAGAATAATTCTCTTCAATGATCTCACTTATAGGTATTCCCACGTAGGTGGGCTCTTCTCCTCGATCATCTGATATTGTAGTTACGAAGTTTGCAGGCTTTCTTATGATGCCCTTTGATAAAGCAACTTGATAAGGCATTGGGATATGAGGGACATCAAATTCTTCTACTTCAGGAATCTCACCTTTTGACTTTAGCTCTTCATACACCTGATGGATTTTTTCTCCAAAATCATCAAATGAATTTGGAACTACTGCACCTGCTTCTTTTAAAGCCCGATTCTTTGCGTCAGCATTTTCTAACCTGCTTTCAGCCATCGCGCCTGCGTGTCCAAATTGGACTCCGGTTGGAAAAACTGTCGCAGCTGTTCCAATTACCCACATAACAAGTTGTTTAGTAATCTTTCCTTGCTTCAGAGCTTCCACTATTTGGTACTCGTCTATACCCCCAACTTCGCCCAAAGCGACTATCATTTTTATTTCAGGGTTTGCTTCATATCTCATTATATGATCGAAAAGTGTGGAGCCAGGATATCTGTCTCCACCTATGGCCACTCCTTCAAAAACGCCATTTGAGTTCAATGCAACCATATTGAAAATCTCGTTTAGAAGTCCACCAGACTTCGAAACAACACCTACAGAACCCGGTCTATATAACTTTGCAGCAACGATATTTTCAATAGCTCCGGCAGTATTGCCAATCTTGAATGCTCCGGCAACCAACCCTCCAACTGTTGCCGGCCCAATAATTGTCTTATTGTTCTTCTTTGCAATAGCAATCAGCTTCTTTGTTTTTGTTTCAGGAATGCCCTCAGCAATGATTACAACGACTCTGATAGCCTTCTCTTCTAGTGCTTCGTAGGTTGTAGGATATGCAGACCTAAAAGATGCAAAATTGATCATTACATCAACATCCGGATGATTTCTTACGGCCTCTTTTATGGTGCCATAGACTGGTATCAGAATCTCTTTGTTTCCCCAAAATACCTTGTGCAGTCCGGATCTGAATGGATCGACAACTGCAGCCACACTAGGTTTTTCTCTTTTGCAGATATGGTCAAAATCCAGCATGCGCTGAATTGCATTAGCTTGAAGGCTGTAGATAAATGCTTGGGTTTTCTTATCAAACAGAATATAATCTGCCCTTTTCATTACCATTCACCCATAGTTTCACTCTTTGAGTGCTAAGGAAACTATTTTGGTCATATGAGTTTCAGGTCCGTAAACTTGGATAGGAACGCCTAACTCTTTTCCCAACTCCCTCATAAGCCTTAATCCTACCTCATAATTGGGACCACCGCGTCTAACATAAATTTGAACTCTCGTAGTCTGTAGTTTCTGTTTTGCCTCTTTCAAGGCTCTTATGATTCCCTTGAAAGTCTGAGCAACATCAGTGAAGTTTGCAATCCCCCCACCAATTAGAAGAATCTTGTCTCTTCCTTTTGGATCTTTCTCTCTCGTCATAAGATCTATGATTGTTTTGGCGTAGAGGTACGTGTGTTCTTCATCAGGGTTTCCACTATATTCTCCATAGTTTGCCAGTTCATCTGAGAAGCCAAAATCTGTAACAGTATCCGTATATACTACGCTTGCACCCCCACCGGCGACCAGCAGCCAAATGCGTCCTTTAGGGTTAAGAACTGTGAGTTTCAGCGAGGCTCCAGTTGTTTCATCCAGGTCATTAACATACTCCTCTTCAGGAGTAAGGGCTCTTCCGAACGGAGCCGGGAACTCTATATTCCCCCATTTTGCACCCATTTCAAACATCGCGGCGTCGTCCAGTCTTGCTTTGAGATCAAGTGGAATGAATGTGCTATTGTTTACGACAAGAGGATTTATTTCTAAGTAAGCAAAACCAAGATCGCTGTAAAGCCTGTATAATGCTTTCAAGAACTCATCAAATAACCCCCTCACTTGAACAGATAGCTCTGACGGAAGCTCACCAATAATGTCGATATTTTCAATTGATTCAAGAATTGGAATTTCGATAGAGACAACGCTTCCCCACTTCTCTTCGATGTCTATCCCACCCTCGGTTGAGAAATTTATTATATCGCCATCACGTGTGGCCCTTATAGCCACAAAATATTCTCTTTCATGGGGAACGAATGGCTCAATTAAGAAATGAGTTAGAATTCCTTCTAAGTTACCTACAGCTACTGTACTATTCATTCTCTCTTGAATAAACTTAGTTACCTCGTCAACATTTGCATTGAGCAAAACTAAGTTGTTCTTTAACCTTTTTCCCACCAACTGATCTACTTTGACCACCAGCTTATCGGTTCTCAACCAAGGATTCTCGGAAATGAGCTTTTTTATGTCGGTTTGAGGATTCACAGAAACAATTTTTCCCGGATAAGAAAATCTGCCTTTTGCATATTCTGGTAAATACTGTGCCAGCAATCTCTTTCCGTCATATTCCCTAATCGCTTTTCTGGCCATGATCTACTCCTCCTTTATTCGCTAATTAATGGAATGATTCTTTTATATAGTTTAAAAGCCCGCCTGCCAGTAGGATTTCCCTGGATCGTGGACTGAGGTCAATTCTCATGAGCAATTCCTTTCCTTTTGAGATATTTTTGGCGACTATTCTTGTCTCTCCCGTTTTTAGTGTTTCTCTAATCCCTTTAATCGCAAGTCTGTCACCTTGCTCGATGGAATCATAATCCTTGGCATCATCAAACTCCAAAGGCAGAATTCCAAAATTAACCAGGTTGGCTTTATGTATTCTGGCAAATGACTTGACCACAACCGCCCTAACTCCTAAATACATGGGGCCTAGAGCTGCATGCTCTCTACTGGAGCCCTGTCCATAGTTCTCTCCACCTACGACAAAACCCCCACCTTTCTCCTTGGCTCGAGAAACGAAGGAGGAATCAACCCGCTCGAACACGTACTCACTGATGGCTGGCACGTTACTTCTCAGAGGAAGTATCTTTGCCCCAGCTGGCATTATATGATCTGTTGTTATGTTGTCTCCTACACGCAATAACACCTCAAAATGGAGATCATCTTCAAGTGGACCTTTTTTGGGCAGTGGTTTGATATTTGGCCCCCTTATTATTTCGACCTCCTCAGGATTGGAAGATGGTGGCAATATCATTCCATCGTCGATTTTGATTCTATCGGGTATCCTGATTTCGGGATAATCGCCCAACTTACGTGGATCCGTTAGTACTCCAAATATGGCCGTTGCAGCCGCTGTTTCTGGGCTTACAAGGAACAATTGAGCATCCCTCGTACCGCTACGCCCCTCGAAATTCCTATTAAATGTTCTCACGGAGACACTACCGGAAGGAGGCGCTTGCCCCATACCAATGCACGGCCCACAGGCGCTCTCTATTATTCGGGCACCGGATGAAATCAAATCTGCCAAATCGCCATTCCTTGCTATTTCTTCAAGAACCTGACGTGAACCTGGTGATATAACCAAACTTAGGTTAGGATGTACTTTCTTACCCCTTAGGATTGCTGCTACTATCATAAGATCTTTCAAGGATGAATTAGTACAACTTCCAATAGCCACTTGCTGAACCTTCAACCCTTCTATTTCACTGATCTTAGATACATTTCCTGGGCTATGCGGGGTTGCTACCAATGGCTCTATTCGTGATAGATCGATCTCAATGATTTCATCATATTGTGCGTCATCGTCGGGTATTAGTTCTTCCCATTCGTCTAATCTTTCCTGCAATACGAAAAAATCCTTTGTTGCTTTGTTTGAAGGAAATATTGAAGTCGTTGCCCCTGTTTCGGCTCCCATGTTTGTTATTGTAGCTCTTTCATATACGTCTAAGTCCTCGACTCCATCTCCGGAATATTCTAAAACCTTGCCTACTCCTCCCTTCACACCGATGGTCCTAAGGACTTCCAGAATAATATCCTTTGCAGCAATCCAAGGTCGTCTTTTTCCAGTTAGCCTTACACCCACAACTCTTGGCACCTCCAAATAAAAAGGAGCTCCGCCCATTGCAGCGGCCACATCCAATCCACCTGCACCGATAGCAAGCATCCCTACTCCGCCTGCTGTAGGTGTATGGGAATCTGATCCTAACAAAGTCCTTCCGGGCCGGGAAAACCGTTCAAGATTTACCTGATGGCAAATACCATTGCCTGGTCTTGAAAAATAGATCCCGTGCTTTGCCGCGACGGTTTGAAGATATATATGATCATCTGCATTCATAAAATCCGTCTGAAGCGTATTATGGTCTACATAACTGACCGATAATTCGGTTTTTACGCTGGGTATTTCAAGTGCTTCAAACTGAAGGTATGCCATCGTTCCTGTGGCGTCCTGAGTCAGGGTTCGATCTATTCTTACGGCGATTTCATTGCCTGCTTCAAGACTTCCTTCCACCAGATGTTCCTTCAATATCTTATGTGTTAATGTTCCCTTCATTCTGATCCCTCTTGGATTTTGCCTTCTACATTTCTTTGGAAGGATAATAACTTAGAACGTGTCCATTAAAAAACAATTTGGTGGGGTCGGTGGGATTTTCTCCAAGTTTCTTATCTTGGTTTTGAACCCACAATTCGTCTTAACAGACAGCACGTCTGTTAATCCAACGGGTTTCTTCGGAGTGGACCGCTCCAGAGGCTCTTCATCCGCTTGTCAGCAAGTCCATTGCCTAGGACATCTGGAGCCCGTCGTCCTACCTGGTTAGACCACGACCCCTTCAAGGACTTGTAAAATCTTGAAATATAAAATTGTATCGGTAGACACAAACTTCAAGATTATGTCTGCTCTCCAATAAAGGCTGTAATTCACTATGAGAATTGACATAAAGAAGAAGAGGGGATTGTCTTTCTAGAAGAGTGTGTGACACCGTTCCGTGTTCTAATGGGTACGGGTGTTTCCTCCCGCCTATGGCCGCTGGCGAACCAGCAGCATCTTACTTTCCCACGGGCTCGCGCACCGCAGTACAGGTAAGATCGCACGAGAGCTTAACTTTCACGCGATGTCACACAAGGAATCTAAAAACTCTAAACACTATATAAGAATTTTGCAAATCTTACCCTATTTCTTTCGGATTGCCAAGCGTCCTTCTGAATCGATCTCACCCTTTCTTATTCTCGAGGAGGAGATCGGTTTCTCATTCTCGGCGACAGCCAAAGGGACCAGAACAATCTTAACAGGTGCTAGTTTCCTCAGAATCCTTATCCGATTGATTTCCTCCACGCGTGCGTAGCTTTCTTTAGTAGCCACTATAGCTTCGATTTCCTTACTAGATGTTGCAGGTCCATATGGATCCTTGAGAGGGATTATTCGAACCCTATCAGCAACTCCTTCTTCTTCCAAGAATCTCTTTATCTCTGCCTTTCTAGTCTCGAATGGCAGGATTCTATCTTTTTCAGCCTTTCCCTTCAGCAATTCTTCAGTTGTTAGACCTAGAATCACCTTTTTGCCTAGTTCAAGCGCTTTCAGAAGTGCGGTTTTATGTCCTGCATGGAAACGATCAAATGTGCCTGCAAAACCTACACAGTTAAATTTGCTTTTGTTACGGTCTCCCAAAAAGACCACTGCCCTTAATGATCTGTACAAATTCCGATGAACCAGGATATTTCCGGATATTTAAGGATGAAGTCTATAGTCTCAGTCTAGTTTATTTGGATTTCACCCGCCTCCGCGAGTCTTCCTGACAAAATCTCAGATCCAAGTTATGCAGGTTATATGTCAAACAAAGATTAGGAATGAGAAGAGCTATTCTTTCTCTTTCCTAAGTGGCACAGTATATATTGTCTTGATGAAGGCTTTGCCCTGACACTCTCTGCAATCTCCAACTTCCTTGAATATGTAGTCTCCTCTCTCAAAATCTCTAATTTCAGTGAAATCACATGCCCGACATTTTATTATTGACAGTGTTTGATGATCAGCTCTTGCCGGATAGGCAGTCCTACCACCGACATTCAGGAAGGAGAAAACAAATGACATCAGTATTAATCCCAGCATTATCATCAAGAAATCTCCGCCCTGCGTGATTCCCCAATAAATCAAGAAGCCTCCAGCAGCTAGCATGACAACGGATATTGCTATTATGATCAACCTTGATGATCTAGATCCTTTTTGCTCTTCAGACATTTCAGAATCCAACTCCCATTGTGTTTCCTATTCCTGCAATTATCAGAACGTCATTTGGTTTTGTTCTTTCACGAATAATTCTCTTGACTCGTTCTACAACTTTTTCAGCAGATTCCGCAATTTCCTTTTTCAAGGGTGTAACTGCTTCTTCAATGGCCTCCTTAATTATTAGCGCATCTAGCGGTATCTTATGCAAAAGACCTGTGTCTTCCATCTTGAACTTTTCAACACCAAAACCGCCTATTGCTGCTCCTACACCTTCTGCGAGTTCTCCGCTCTTATCTCCTTCGAGTTTCAGTGCTGCATCTATCGTTATTATTCTCGCTATTTTGCCTTTCTGTTGCTCGGTGATGAGTTTTATCGCCTCGCCAGGCTTTCCAACGCTCCCACCAGGACCTGTGGCCTTAATCAGGAATAATGTTCGTCCTTCAAAATCCATCTTGTATGCCCCTGTATTCTTGGCAATATCAGGAATCTCTTCGAACCCAGCTGATTTTCTGTTTTCATCCACTATGCTGGCTACAACAAGTGCCCCTATTCCGTCTCCGATTGGCTTACCTAAGGAAAATGCCTTTAGTGCGTTAAAGTAAGCATTCGCAATTCTCATGATCTCTGGGAGTTGCATCTGGATCTGCATGATAAGAAGTAAGCTTTTCTGTTTTTTCCCGAGTAGCAGATAGTGACGAACTACTCGGAAGATATAATTTACAGCTATGGCTGCTTCAATTAGGTTTTCTAGATTTAGAGATTCAGCAACATTTGCCTCAGGCGCTATCCTTAAAACCAGATCTTCAAACTGGTTCTTTCTGACATTTATGAGATGTTCGAGTCTCTTTAGAACTCCGGCAGGATCTTTGGCAACAGGCTCAATCGTAAAGAACTCCAAAAACTCTGATATCCTAGATGCTGGATCTTTGGGTGACTTACCGACTTCTTTTACTGTATTCACAGTTATCTCTCTGCCGCTCAATGCCATGATTTCCAGTTTCCGCACTGCAGCTTCAATTTGCTTTATATATCCCCACATCTGGATCCGTTGTCCAAACAGCATCTGCACGAAGATTACACCTATAAATACCATATACAGGATTGTAGATAACAGATCGTTACCAAACTGCATTATTTTCAACCTCGAACATATTAACACGATAAGGAGAAGAAATCCCCTTATTAAAATTTCCTCCAACAGATAGCAAAAATTAGCTTTAATAAACTTTTCGGGTATTATTGGCTGATTGAAACAATTAAGCTTGAGAAATGGAATAATGGGCCGTCTTTGTATTCTTAGCAAAAATCCCTGCAAAGATACATTTTTATCTTCCTACTCACACTCTTACTTGGCAATGAAGGAATAGCTGCCTTCCATCGAGGACTGACCCGAGATCTTCCGATGAGGGTTGGAGCAAAAGGATGGTGACACCAGAGCTGGAAGCCGTATAATGCCCGCACTGAAAGGACTCTTACACGACAGTTGGCTTATCGTCATTGGATGAGTGGGGGCAAACCCACGTGCGGTACATCGGCTTCATGTCAGGGTAAGGCCCCACTATGAGAGAACTCAACTGAGAAGGGCATACTGCCCCGTCTAGGAGGTTGAGCGTTAGTTTGTGGGGTACACCTGACCCACTCTTTTCTTGAACATAATGTGATTATGTTTGATGTGGGATGCAATTTGGGAGGATTCTATGACAAACTTAGAACTGGCTTAGAAGGGGAACTCAACGAAAACCTACTTGAACTACTCCCACGAGGCTTTCAAAGAATTGGTGACATCATTATAGTTAATATCCATAAAGAACTCCTACCATTTAGGCAATCAATTGGAAGCAATCTATTGAGTACAGTTCCAAAGTGTAGAAGCGTATGTGTTAAGATCGGAGGCATTTCAGGAAAACATCGTACTCCTAATCTGGAGGTAGTAGCAGGGGACAAGAATACTGAGACTATACACAGAGAACATGATTGCCTTTTTAAACTGGACGTCAAGAGAATCATGTTTGCCAAAGGCAACATCAGTGAAAGAAGAAGACTTGCTGATCTTGTCAGAGATGGTGAAGTAATTGTTGACATGTTTGCAGGGATTGGATACTTCTCCATAATAATTTCGCGGCACGCTAATCCTAAAGCCATCCATGCAATAGAACTAAATCCCATCTCATACAAGTATCTGTGTGAGAACATTCTTTTGAACAAGGTTAATGAAAAAATCCATCCGATTTTGGGTGACTGCTCTATTGAGGCACCGAAATTGGCAACCACAGCAGACAGAATACTCATGGGGTATTTACCCAGTCCACGGGATTATCTTCCCGCCGCAATGAATATCACAAAACCCAATGGCACAATCATTCACTACGAGGGATTAATGCATAAGACAGATCCACCTACTGTTCTATTGGAGGAAATAGAGGATGTGGCCTTAGATTTTGGCAAAATAGCTAAACTGAGAAATTGGAAGTTTGTCAAGACCTTTGCACCAAATGTTTATCATGCTGTCCTAGACGTTTTGGTAGAGGAAGGATGACCTTTGTTCCTACTTTCCAAATATCCGCACCTAAAAATCGATAAGATGGGAGAACTTAGAATCGGCAATCACAACTATAGAAGAATAA
>JBHLPJ010000014.1:0-15977 GCA_048939565.1 Promethearchaeota archaeon | reverse complement strand
TAGAGAGAGACGACTTACCCAAAGTTCGAGAATGGTATAACGACTATGTTATGAGAGGAGTGTGGATTGGTGGGTACAATCCGATATCTGCTGAGCGTTTCGAGCAGGAAAGGTTCATGGACACAACCGATGACAAAAAACGTAGATTGTCCATAGTCTTAAAGAAAACTGGAGAGTTAATTGGCTCAGTAAGTTATCAAACTGGAGATTTCAACTCAGCAGAGATTGGTATTGTAATTGGTGAAAAGAAGTTCCGAAGAGGAGGATATGGAACTGAGGCGATTCAACTATTATTGAAGATTTGTTTTCTTGAAGAGAACTTCCATAAATTATCACTATGGACCGGCGGTTGGAATATCTCTGCTCAAAAACTTGCAGAGTCCCTCGGATTTAAGCTAGCTGTAAGGATAAGGAAAGGGTTTATGAGAGATGGAGAATGGCATGACGCACTCTTTTACGACATGCTAAGAGAAGAGTACTTGGAGAGGTATGGTGATGATTGAAGGAGAAACAATACATCTAAGAATAATCGAGCAATCTGACCTTGAGACAATACGCACTTGGTACAACAACCCAAACCTAAGAGGTACTGATGGCATATTATTACCTCTGACTGTTCCCCAGATGGAGAAAAAGTATAAGGATTGGTCGAAGCAGAGCCATGAAGTTAGGATCCTCATCGAGAAAAAGGATAGATCAAAGCTTCTGGGGATGATTGTAATTTATACTAGATATGGCGGAATAGATCTTCTAATCCCAGATAACAACGAAGAATCCAAAAAAGCAGTTATGGAGACTATTGACCTAGCCCTTTCTTACTTGCTTATGGAATTTGACGCAAAAAACAGCGTATCCATCTGGATAGCTTCGTGGAACACTTGGCTCATCGATATAGTAAAGGAATATGGGATGAAACCCGCTGGCAGAGAACGAAGAGTAGGTATGCGTGCCGGGAAGTACTACGACAATGTTGTGTTTGATATATTGAAAGAAGAATACCTCAAGAAAAAGCGGCATAAATAACTGGAACCGAAATGTTCAGTTAATCAAGATTTGCTGGCCACCGTAGTGTTTCCGTCTCTTGAGAATTTACAATATCGTTTTCTTATTGGTTTTATCGAGTCTATTTTAGGCAATTCTCAGAATAGCAAAAGATTTAAAACATCGGAGACTGGAAATTACAGATACACAGAGCCTCGGTAGCTCAGCCCGGTGGAGCGGCGGCATGGTAATGCGAGACCACCATTTAGCCGTTGGTCGAGGGTTCAAATCCCTTCCGAGGCTCCACCTATAAAATTATGACGACATTCTACTTCTGCAAAAGCTTATCTTCTTCTCCGCAAGAAGACTCCATCCGAAAGGGTGGGGTAGTTCACGCTACCAGTAACTATTTGTTGAATGAACCTAGGAAATCTCGATATGTGCATACTAATGTATTATTCTAGACCGTGGAAAGTTTTTGGCGTACGCTGGTATATAACAAAGCATTATAAGTGGTGGCAAGGGAGGTCCCTATGAGAATCAGTACCATAAACACCCTGACAATATCGTTGGATAACCACTGTAGGAAAATCTGGACGGATGTTGGCAGAACATCAGCAAAATGAGAAAAATCAAATGGAAAAACCACTAACAGCCAAGTAACACCAACTGCACTAAGACCCAATTGAAATACTTCGAAAGGACGTATGACGTTCTTTCGACCAACAATTCCTCTCATCGTAGTTATCCCTAAACCAAGGAGCGCGGGAACGAAGAATAAGAAGAATTCTACTCTTCCAAATCCTGAAGTGAAAAACCCTGTTGATAGAAAGTGATGAAGAAGGAAGTATATTAAAAACAGAGTAACAAAGCCAGCACCAAAGACAATATCAAATAATCTATGAGAACGGCTCATAGTATCTTTCTTAGCTGCTGTTTCTATTTGTTTTTCAAACCAACTCTTGTGGATTGCCTCATCACTCATCTTCTTCTCAATCCTCAAAGCAATAGAAGAAAAGATCGGTCTGAATAGACTCATGTTCTAGGTTATTCGGCTTTTGTATCGTTAAAACCTACTGTCTATATAAAATTGTTTATAACAGACATATTTTGTAATGTAAATAATACTTAGATGGTTTCTTTAATAGAAATGAACGTTTATGGAGGGACAGAGAACTTGACTGTTGAGAAAGCCAAAAGATTAGCTGGAGAAGAAGCCATAAAACATGTCAAAGAAGGAGATATCGTGGGAATTGGGAGCGGAACGACAATAGCTCATGTAATTGATCTTCTGGGAGAAAGAGTGAAGCTAGACGGAATTAAAATTTCAGCCGTCCCGAGTTCATACCAATCGGCCCATCAACTCATAGAGAATGGGATACCGTTGACTTCACTAGACGAATATCCTTCTCTAGATATTGCTATAGATGGGGCTGATGAAGTAGATCGGGCTTTGAATCTAATAAAAGGTGGCGGGGCGGCTCTAACTAGAGAAAAGATTGTCGGTGCCGCTGCTACAACGCTGATAATTGTCGTGGATTCATCGAAGCTTTCAGAGAATCTAGGTGGAGTTCCTGTTCCGGTAGAAGTGCTGCCATTTGCCTATAATTTCGTAAAAGGGAAAATGCAGGAAATGGGAGGAGGAGTAAGCCTAAGGAAAGCGAGTCGAAAGCTTGGCCCGGTCATTACTGATAATGGCAATTTCATACTTGATGTAAAATTCGACAAGATTGATGAGCCATCAATACTTGAAAGAGAATTAAACAGCATCCCAGGAGTAATCGAGAATGGTATCTTTTCGGGTCTGGCCGACATTGTATATATAGGATATGCTGATCGCGTGGAAAAGCTCGAAAGGGTTTAAAACGGTGGCGGGCCCGGCCGGATTTGAACCGGCGAATCAGCCCCACTTAGAGATTCTAAGTAGATCTACTGGCTTAGGAGGCCAGTGCCCTATCCTGGCTAGGCCACGGGCCCAATTGAAGCTTTTTATGAGTTAATCCTAGTTATTCGCTGACGATTTGCAGCACTATATTTCAATTGCTATCATAATATAAATTGTTTCTGCGAAGGACATAGCCAGTGTGTTTTGATTACATAAGTTGAAACCTGGAAAGAAGGTTTGGAATGTAAAGAATTTAATATGGAAAATCCACTCAAGAGGTTAGAAAGATGTGCATTGGTAGGAGGAGTATTTTTGAGTGAAGATATTCACCTGAAGAACATTGAAAAGCGGATTAGAGCTGTCGAGTTGCTAAGGTTGCTCAAGAAAACCCATACCTATGATGATTTGTCGAGAACAACCGGGCTCCCAATAACTGTTTTGAACAGATACGTTAAAGGACATATACTCCCCAAGATTAAAAGAGCTGAGGAGCTCTTGCAGGCGTTTAGCAATGAACGTGAACTACAAAAAGAAATCAGTAAACGAATAAAGTTTGACTCAAGGGGATATTTTGATAACACAGCGCTTCTTAGTGACACTTTGCTTCTTAGATTTATCGCCCGCATGATTGCACAGAAGTTCTCAGCAGATAACATATCTACAGTTTTGACAGCTGCAGTAGATGGTATACCGATAGCAACTCACGTAGCAAACGAATTGGGAGTCAATATTGTTATTGCCAAAAAGAGTAGAGAAGTCGGCATATCCGATTTCCTCGAGGAATCTTATATACCTAGCTTTTCAGGAGTAATGATGTCGCTCTACATCCCGAAAGGAATGATAGATCCGAAAGAGAATATACTCATCGTTGATGACGTAATTCGGTCTGGAGAGACCCAAAGGGCACTGGTCAATCTGGTAAAAAAAGCAGGCGCAGAAGTAGTTAGAATATTTGTGTTAGTTGCAGTAGGCTCCTCATGGAGGAAAAAAGAGCTGCTTCTCCCACATTATCCGGTAGAAGTACTGGTTCAAGTCAGAGAGCCTTGAACAGACTTGCAGTTTACAAGAAATACTACGTTCGATTTTAGTTCTGGAACATATGTTCTAATACTTCAGTCAAGAGAGAAAATAGCTATGTATTCGGCCTGTTAGAACATATGTTCTAATGAAAGCCCGCAATCTACGGCCCATCACTCACTATTTTTTCGATTTTCCTATGTATTTTATCGCTATTTAACATACTTATTTCTGAAGGAGCAAAGCAACCGATATCCAGAATAATAAGTGAAATTAGATTAGGCGGCGTCACATCAAAAGCTGGATTGAAAAGCTTAACTTCACCGTGTGAAGGCTTCGCTTTCTCGGTTATTCTTTTGGGTTCAGGCCATTGCTCTCGGGCATCGCTAGATAAATCACCTAGTCCTCTTCGTACCTTAGCTTCATAATTGTAGAAAGCTGTCATCTCGTGCCAATCCCTTTCTTCAATAGGAATCATATCCCCGGTCAGGGATAAATCTAACGTGGAGTAGGAAGCACCGACATAGAAAGGTATTTTGGATAATGAAGAGATCTTGGCGAGGTCTAGAGTGCCTATCTTGTTGGCAACAGCCCCATCCTTGGCGATGCGGTCTGCTCCCACCAGAATCTTGTTAACACCATACGTGTTCAGACTGCTGGAAACCATATTGTCTGTTATAACTATCGTAGGGATATTACATCTGGTAAGCTCCCAAACGGAAAGTTTGAAACCCTGATTTCGAGGTCTGGTTTCCTTTGGAACAACCACAATATCTTTCCCTTTGGCATAAGACTCTTCAAGTATACTTAATGCACTGCCTCCATATGATGTAGCAAGGGAGCCAGCATTGCAGTGGGTTATTATCACGTCCCCGTCATGGATGTATTCTGAGCCGTTCTTTCTAAGTTCTCGATTTATAAGAAGGTCTTCAGCAAAAATGGCATCTGCAGTCCTTCTGACAACTGAATGTATATCTTCGCCATCTTCACTTTGAATGGACTTCTTTGTTTCGTTGAGTACCCGATTTACTGCCCAAGATAAATTAACTGCAGTAGGTCTGGCAGATTTGATCTCTTCTGCGGCTTTAGATAAATGCCGAGTAGCCTCTTCGCTGGTCTTGCCTGTAAATTGATTTATGGCAAGAACCATACAGTAGGCACCCGTACATCCGATGGCTTGAGATCCCCGCACAATCATCCCTTTGATGCCTATTGTTGCTGCTTCCCTCCAATCTTTGGTCTTCCAGACTTCCAATTCATAGGGAAGCTTCGTTTGATCAATAAGATTCAATTCCTCACCCTCGGCATCATACCACAGAGTAATCGGAATTCCGGTTTTTCTATGTATGAAAGTCTCAACCTCAGAATCAAAAGATAGATTAACAGCCTTTAGAACCCGTTCAAGGTCCATTATTATCTCCTCATTTTTTTTGGTGTTTTAGATGGAGGTCTATGCTTTTCTGGGCCTTTCAAAGCAAGAACAAGCACTTCTTTCAATATCGCGACAATTTCTCTCGCGGTTTCTTGAATGATTGTAGTTAATCCTTCGCCAAAAGTTATATCTTGTGGTTGGACGCCCAAAAGAACAACTTTAGCTCCGGTCGTACTTTCCAGGTATTTGATCAGAATTGAGAGAGGCATGTGGTGGGTCGATAGAGTGATACCACCAATATTCTCAGCTTTTATCAGTTCACTAGTACCCGGGGATTTTCCCATTTCTGCTGAATCTATGATTAAGATGTGGGTAGGTTTCCACTTGCTCACAGAATCAACAAAGCTTTCCGGCACAGTACCACACTCAATAAGCTTGACAGAAGCAGGGATATTGCCTTTTAATCGTTTAACAATTTCCAGACCTACTCCATCATCGCGCCTTAATTCACTTCCAACACCCAAAACTGCGATTCGCTTTGCACCCGACAGCTCCTCAGCAAGCTCTTCTGTCAACATGAATTATGACCTCTACCGAAAGAATAAAGAATGGATTACTTCTACAGAAACCATAAAAGCCGAATAAACTTTGCGGTTCTAGAGGGAAAACATAGCTTTCAAGGTGAGAGAAAATTGGAGGAGGAGGAAATCGCTGAAGGCGTACTGACTGACAATAACGTGATTGTGAGCGGTGAAAAAGCGAAGACAACCTACGAAGCCGGCTACTATGGAAGCATCCTAGAGGAGGAAAAACTTGGTCTTGAAATAGTAGAAGCTTTGCTGCTTGTGGAGCGAAAGAGACTCAAGGTTTTTGATGAAACAGGACAGGAGCTTGACTTTCAGAGTATTCTCAAAGGTATGCTGGAGGTAGACCCAAGAATATGGACGAAATATCTTGTCTATCGGGATCTACGGAGCAGAGGTTACATAGTGCGTTTAGGGTATGGAAGCGGAGTAGATTTTCGGGTTTATGAAAGGGGAGCAGTTTTGAACGAAGATGTAGCGAAATACCTTATACATGTTGTAGTCGAAGGAGCGCCTTTAGAATTGGCAAATTTGGAGAAGATAATAAAAGCAGCGACAAGTTCTAGGAAAAAACTCGTCCTCGGGGTTGTAGATAGACAGGGAGAGACTACATACTATTTTGCAACCGAGGTTAATTTTTAGTAATTAAAGAAAAGGACCAGAGAGGATTTGAGAATAAGGTTAATCTTGTTTTTTCCCCTTTATATATAGATTAAAAAACTACTTGTTGGTTAAACTTACAACAATAAAAGAGCAGGCGAAATCCATTGTCAAAGATAATAAAAACTGTTCGTGGAATGAGAGATTTTTTGCCAGAGGATAAAGCAAAGCTAGATCATGTGATTAATGTTGTTAGGAACCTCTTTGAAAAATACGGCTATGATGAGGTCTCGATGCCAATAGTCGAGAATTTTGAACTACTGGCAATGAAGGCTGGAGAGGATATTAGAAAGAGAATGTATGTTTTTGAGGATAAAGGCGGAAGAACTGTGGCACTCAGACCAGAGATGACCCCCTCCGTCGCGAGATTGTTTATCGGTTCTTTAATGAAGGCAGTACCAAAACCAGCCAAGTTAGGCTATATCGGACAATGCTTTAGGTATGATGAGCCTCAGATGGGACGTTATCGAGAGTTTTGGCAGGGAGGCTTTGAGATATTTGGTTCACCATACCCCGAGGCAGATGCCGAGATATTAACCATAGCTCATGATATGATGGCGTCATTGGGATTTGAGGAATTTCAACTGAGATTGGGGCATGTTGGTATCATTCGCAGTATCCTAAAACAAGAAGGCATTGAAGAGGAGTATCAAGACAGAATAATGGGAATGATTGATGCGGATAAGAAAACGGAAGTGTTTGGTTTATTAGTCAAGCTTGATACATCCGAAGAATGCATGGGAGCATTAACACAATTGCTGGAAATCAAGGATGAAGATCTAAGAGAGGGGCTTAAGAAAGCCCATGATATTATTAGGGAGTTTCCCGATACCAAAAGAGCAATGGAGAACCTGGATCAGATAGTTGAGATAACGGAAGCACAAGGGATAATAGGTGAGATACAATTGGATCTCAGTCTTGCCAGAGGACTCGAATACTATACTGGAATGATTTTTGAGATATTTACAAGGAAGCTGCAAATAGCGATTGGAGGCGGGGGAAGATACGATAGACTTGTAGAGCTTTTTGGGGGGGTTTCAACTCCAGCTGTGGGCTTCTCCCCCGGATTGGATAGAATAGCTCTGGCTATGGATAAAGAAAAGCTATTTACGCATCTCTCAAAAAGGAACAAGGTACTTGTAGTGCCAACTTCTAAAGATGTCTATTCACACGCAGCGAGAGTTGTACAGGAACTGCGAAGACAAAATATACCGTGTGAATTGGAATTGATGCGCAGAAGTCTTAAAAGAAGTCTTTCTTTTGCGTCTAATAGCAGCTACGATTACGTGGTTATAGTAGGCAGACGGGAAATGGAGGAAGGAGAGATTACAATAAAGAATTTGAAGACAGGAGATCAGAAAACTGTAAACATTGACATGGCACACAAGGAAATACCAAGAATGTGTGGAGAGATTACAGGAAAATGAGTCTTAACGATCTAATTGGTGGTCAACTAGCATGAATAAAAGCATAGAGGATAGTATTGCAGAAATTCAAAAGAAATTCAACATCATTGGACGAGATAGTGAACTCAGAAAGGCACTAACTTCGAAACTTGCAGGAAAACATCTTCTTCTGGAGGGAGAAGTAGGTGTAGGCAAAACCGTTCTGGCCGAGGCCATCGCAAGGCATTTCGATCAGAAATTCTTCAGAGTTGATGGCGACGAGCGATTTAATGAGAATAAGATGGTTGGAGTTTTTGATCCACCACTTGTCATAAAAAACGGATATAGCTGGGAGTCTTTTATGCCTGGACCTTTGACCGAGGCCATGAAGGAAGGGGGGATTCTCTTCTTAAACGAATTGAATCGACTTCCAGAGGGTACGCAAAACGTCTTACTACCTGCAATGGATGAAGGAAGAATAGGCATTCCCAAACTTGGGATCTTACGCGCGGAACCGGGTTTTTACATAGTTGCTACTCAGAACCCAGAAGAACATGTAGGGGTGACTACGCTCGGAGAAGCGTTGAAAGATCGTTTTGTCTGGATAAAATTGAATTATCAATCTGAAGATGATGAGTGCAGAATTGCAGAATTGCGATCTAGTAGTTCTGATCGAGAAATAGTTCGCAAAGCCGTAAAAATTACAAGACTAACACGAAAGCATCCAGATATTAGACGGGGAGCATCGGTCCGAGCAGCCATAGATATAGCAAGCATAATGAACTATTACGATAACCATGATGAAAAAGCATGGATAGAAGCAGCGACTTCGGCCTTAGCAATGAAGATAGAAATGGAAGATGGCGTTGAGAGGTCACTCGAGGTCGTCATACGCGACATAGTAATGCGGGCACTCCAAGATTTTTCATAGTTGAGGAGGAGAAATCCTCCGATGACGCAATTGAAAGAGAACCAGTAATATTATCCGGTAAGATCTCTGATGAGAAATTGCTCGAAGCAGAGATCAGAATTAAGGGAAAATCACCTAAAATCTACAAAAAACTGGCGCAAAAACTGGATTATGCATCATTTGTTCACTTATCCAATTTGGCAATTGAATGTGAGAATCTATCTGCTCTTGTGAATTTGGCAGGTATAAACCCACTGGCAGTCGCAGATGTCCTCTCTACGAGTGAAGGCATACAATTGGTACGTCAGAAGATTAGTGAAAACTCCACAAGAGTACCAGAATTGTATTTTCTCCTGAGGGGAAAGCTTTCAGCAAAGTATAGAACCGTTTTTAGACGATTGGCCAGAGTATCAATTCTAAAAGCATCTCTTAGATTGAGTGGAAGAGGTATTAGAGGAGAAATAATAAAGAGAGTGAAGTACACCCCGTGGATGGCAGATTTTGACATGGAAGAAACAATAGAAAACTATCTTGAAAAGAGATATCTTACTTATGACGATGTCGTTGGATTGGACCGCAAAGAATCTAGGAAAACAGGCGTATTGATGCTTGACACAAGTGGCAGTATGTCCGATAAAAAAATCATAAATGCAGCATTGGTAACAGCAGTTACAGCCTATCACATGCGAAATGATGATTATGGAGTTATTCTTTTCAACACACGAGGTACAGTGCTCAAGCCAATCGACAAAAAAGCTTCCACGCCAGATCTCGTAGATTCAATATTAGATTCCGAAGTTGCAGGTTATACCAACATTTCCGATGCACTGAGAAAAGGTTGTTACGAGTTATCTAAAGTCAAGACAAAAAGGAAATGGGGGATACTTATAACCGACGGAATTCACAACTATGGAGAACCCCCACAGGATTTCGCGGCAAGTTTTCCGATTTTGCATGTTATTGGGCTGCCAACAAAAGAGTCAATTGGCAGAAGGACATGTGAGAAACTATCGAAGCTGGGAGGAGGCAGATACTATCAGCTCCAGAGATATTCTGATATACCACGAATTCTTAACAAAATCTTGAAGAAAACATAAAAAACTAAGCAAAAGGAAGATAGCAGGGGAGAGAATATTGCCCGGAAATATAATTGAGGAGAAGGAGGAGCATTTATCAGGGTTGGCGATAAATCTGGAAAATGGAATAATCCTCGCAATATCTGATGGCGAATATCGAGTTGGGACTCTTGCTATAGGCGTCCCATTAAGCATTGAGGAAAAAAAGACGGCTGCGGTAACATTTCCAGTTTTTGGAACCAGAAACGAAATCTTCGCAAAAAGCATGGCAGAGAGGACTGCGCACGAGATGAATAGAATTGCAATTGTAATTATCAGTTTGAAGAAAGCAGAAGAAGACTCAGCAATGGCATATAAACTGCTGAGGAGAATACTCGACAAAATCAGAACCTAACTCGAGAATAACTGAAAAAAGCGATTTTAAAAACCTCTCATGGGTTTCGTGAGATCCTCTTTCGATTCTTTCAACGATCCTACCGACAATCGGCAGAAGACGTATTGAGGATGACTTTCGATCGTAATCTTTATCTGTCCTTGGCACGAAGACCCTATGCGAAGCTTGATGAATTACGTTGTGTTCAAATATCTCCCTGGATATTTGAATCTGAGGTCTGTGACCTCCAAAGCTGGGAAAGGTATCAGATGAAACTTAACACAGGTAACAGGCTCTTAGGCTATATGCTTTAGAGCACGGCTGTCCCGCAGTCTGTGACTGCAATATAACGGGAAGTGAACCAGCCCCAAACCTCCCCGGTGTACGTCGCTCCGAAAGGAGACCTATTAGAGATTCAGAGGTCGAGGGAGGGAGTCCCTTGCGAAAGCTAGGAGCAGTTCACATATAAACTTCTTTTCCCAGCTTTGCTATCATTCTGTTTGTACTGTTTTTATATAAATATAAAAGACAAATACACCTAGATTCCAACGCTTAAGATTTCATCAAGGTGGTCTCATGAAGGTAATAGTAGCAATTACGGGTGCCTCAGGAGTAATATACGGTATACGGTTACTTGAGGTACTTCGCGACAAGAATATGGAAACAGCCTTAATCATTTCAGAAATTGCCGAAGAAATCATTGAATGGGAAGTTAACCGAAAGCGAGAAGAAATAGATAAGCTTGCATCCAATTCATACAAGACGGATGATATTTTCACAGAACTTGCTAGTGGAACATTCTTGGCCGATGCAATGGTCATTGTTCCTTGTAGCATGAAAACGCTCTCTGCAATAGCAAACGGCTATTCTTCAAATTTAATAACAAGAGCTGCAGATTGTGTTTTAAAAGAAGGTCGAAAACTAATCCTTGTTCCTCGAGAAACGCCACTTCACGCGATACACTTGGAGAATATGCTGCGTGCAAAGCAATCAGGAGCAATCATTTTACCTGCAATGCCGGCGTTCTACCATAAACCCAAGAGCTTAGACAAACTAATCGATTTTGTTATAGGCAAGATTCTAGATCAAATAGGCATAGAACACAATTTGTTTGCGAGATGGAAGGGAGGTTCAAACTATGAGTAGTCTGCGCGAATTTATAGAGCAGTTAAGGCTTGAAGAGGATATTCGTATAATAGAAAGAGAGGTTTCTCCAGTATATCAAATAGCCGCATTAATGAAGAAATATGACAACGGACCGGCCCTGCTTTTTGAAAATGTAAAAGATTCAGCAATTGTTATTGCTGCGGGTACATGTGGAACCCGTGAAAGGCTCAGTAAAGCTCTCAATATACAAAAACGAGATATCTATCCGACACTTGTAAATGCGATGAACCAGCCTACAGAACCCAACAAGATTACCGATGCGCCTGTAAAGGAAGTTGAGGAAAAACCAGATTTAACCAAGTTTCCAATTGTGACTCATTACGATCAAGATAAGACTCCATATATAACAGCGGGTGTGGTGTTTGCGCGCGACCCTGAGACAGGTGTACAAAATGCATCTATCCATAGGCTAATGGTGATGGATCGTAATCACTTGGCAATTCGTATTGTGCCAAGACAGCTATTTGCAATTCACAGGAAGGCTAAGGAAAAGAATGTTCCGCTGGATATAGCCATAGCAATAGGACTGCACCCAGCAGTTATGCTTGCTTCTTGCGCTCCTGTTCCTCTGGGAGTAGATGAAATGCAGATTGCAAATACCCTACTAAAGGGAGGTCTGGAAATGACAAGATGTAATACTGTGGATGCCATGGTTCCGGCGGATGCAGAAATCGTCCTTGAAGGACGGATAATGCCGGACAGAGAAGTGGATGAAGGACCATTTGTAGATATAACAGGTACGTACGATATTGTGAGAAAGCAACCTGTAATAGAAATAACAAACATGCTTCATCGTAAAGAACCGATCTATTCTGCTCTTCTATCGGCAGGGTCAGAACATAAGCTGCTAATGGGACTCTTTAGAGAAGTAAAGATCTGGGAGCAAACCAAAAATGTGGTCCCCGATGTAAGGGGGGTTAATCTTACACTAGGCGGTTCTGGTTGGCTCCATGCAGTGGTATCAATCAGAAAGCAAACCGAAGGGGACGGAAAAAACGCTATATTGGCTGCATTTTCAGCTCACGGCTCACTAAAACATGCAGTAGTTGTTGACGAGGACATAGATCCTTATGACATGGATGAAGTTGAGTGGGCCATTGCCACAAGAGTGCTGGGAGATAAAGACATCCTTATCATACCAAATATACGGGGATCGAGTCTGGATCCGATGGGAGATCAGGAAAGAGCACTCACCACAAAGGTCGGAATCGATGCTACACATCCGTTGGATATGCCAAAAGAGAAATTTAGAAAGGCCAAGATACCTGGCGAAGAGGACGTATAGAGGGGCATGATTTGTTTCTAACCACGGAAGAAGAACGAATGTTCGAGGGAGAAGAGGGTTCTGCAACCCAAAAAGCTATGAAGCTATTGGTAAAGCTTGGGGAAGTGTTTGGGGCAGAAAAGCTAATCAAAATACAGAGTAGCCAGATATCTGGAATCTCCTTTAAAAACATCGGCGATGCAGGATTAGAATTTATCGAAGATATGTTGGCATGGGGCGGATCGATAAGAACCCTAGCAACACTGAATCCGGCAGGCATGGATTTACAACGATGGAAAGCGATGGATATCCCCGATAGCTTTGCCGAAAAACAACTAAGAATCGTTTCGGTCCTTCACAAACTTGGGGCAGTACCTCTATGTAGCTGCACTCCATACATTGCGGGGAATATGCCACTATTTGGAGAGCATATTGCATGGGCAGAATCTTCTGCAGTTTCTTTTGCAAACTCAATTATTGGTGCAAAAACAAACCGTGAGAGTGGACCTGCCTCCCTTGCTGCCTCATTGACGGGCAGAACACCGCTATTTGGATATCATCTGCCCGAAAACCGTCATGGAACCAGCCTTGTTAAGGTGAAACTAGAGCCCAGAGGTGTTTTGGAATATGGCTGCCTAGGGTATCTGATAGGGGAAATGCTTAGAAATGAGGTTCCTGTTATCGATGGGATTGTGTCCCCTTCGGTTGAGGAATTAAAAGTGCTCGGTGCGGGGGGAGCAGCATCGGGAGCAATAGCGATGTATCATATCAAAGGAATAACACCAGAGGCTCCCAAAGAGGGCGAATGTAAAGAATTAGAAAGGATAGAGATTGAAGAAGAAGACATTAAGGATGTTGCCAACAGACTATCGTCTTCAAGTAGTGAGGATGTAGACATCGTTACCATAGGGTGTCCGCACTGTAATCTAAATGAAATCGGATATATTGCGGAAAAATTATCGGGAAAAAAGATTGTGGAAGATAAAACACTATGGGTATGCACATCTGCCTCAATTAAATCACTCGCTGAGCGCGCTGGTTATGTAGGGAGGATTGAGAAAGCAGGGGGTCTTGTCGTTGCAGATACATGCATGGTTGTTGCGCCTCTGGAAAAAATGGGATTCAACGGTCTGGCTACAAATTCAAGCAAAGCCGCCCATTATGTGCCGTCAACATGTAAACTCCCCGCATTGCTTGGATCCCTGGACAAGTGCTTATCACTGGTAACATAGAGGTAAGAGACGGATATTTGGAATGCTTCCGATATTTCATTAAGAGAAATATGAATTCTTTCGGAGTGATCCCATGGTTGAAAAGATTTTAAAGGGCAGGGGAATATCTGAAGGAGCGACAGAAGGAAGGGCGTTGGTATCTAGAGAGCCCATTTCATTTTACGGTGGAGTTGATCCAGACACCGGAGCTGTTATTGAGAAAAACCACGAACTGGAAGGGAAATGTATAAAAGATATAATCCTGGTGTTCCCATCCGGGAAGGGGAGCACCGTGGGGGCATACACAATTTACCAAATGAGCAAAAAAGGAACAGCTCCGCTGGCAATGATTAACATAGAAACAGAGGGGATTATTGCGGCAGGTTGTATATTAGCGGGAATCCCTCTAGTTGATATGTTGGACAAAAATCCCATAAAGACTATTGAAAATGGCGATTTTGTACATGTCGATGGTAAAAAAGGGATAGTAATCATCAGGGAAAAAGATGATTAGGGATTTTTACAGTGATATCTTTGCGGAGTAGGGAGGTTCACCCAGCGTTTCGATTGCAGCTTTGGAGACTTTGTCGCGATATTGTTCTTTCGTGTAAACTCGTAGTATATTCATAAATCCTTTCATCAGGTTTATGATTTTGGAAAGATCATTAAGACGTCTTGATATCTTCTTTCCGTCTCTGGTCTCCATAAAAATGGGTATTTCCATAGGTTCAAGCTGAATAGAATGCCTATAAGGGACGGAAGACACCAGCGGTACGTCTATAAAAACATCTTCTACTGGAACTCCTGCTTTTTGAGCAATCTCGCTTTCAATCTCCTGCCTTACCGTGTCATTTACAAAAATGTTGGAGATAAATTCTTCTTGCGTATAGAAAATTTGCTCATAAGCACTCTTAAGCAGTTTCCGTTTTTCCAAGGCCGAAATTATGGAGTTCGATGCGCTACAATTTTTGAGAGCAGTCCACGTGGTATAATCATCGAGATTGAGATAATCCAAAGGATTTTTGATGTTCACCAACCCGCATTCGTCTTTTGCAGCCTCTAGTGCCTGAACCATCATTAATTGTGCTGCACGGGCAGTCTTATGAAAATAGACGCTTTTAAAGGATTCAACCCTTGCAATAATAAAGGCCTCCAGTGTGTGGAGCGCCGTCAGATTTACGCTTAGATTCCCATTAAAAATATCAAGAGTATAGATCAGCCGAAAAACATCAACAGAATATTCGGCACCTGTATGATATGAGTCTCGAACTAGAAAATCCATCTTGTCAACATCAACCGCACTGCGTAGGAATTGATCAAGAAAAGGTCTTTTGACTTCATTTAGCTTTCCTACAGCTAATCTTCCCAATCTCTTGGTGTCAAACCCTAATTCCTTCAACAGATCCTTGAGTTCAGAATGCTGAATAAGCCAAGTAGTCATATCCTCGTGAGTCTTGTTCATGTATTTCATCAATAAGGGCTCAAAAACGTGAGAGAAAGGGCCATGACCCACATCGTGAAGTAGGCTGGCAAGTCTGAGTTCTTGTATGTCCTCTGGACTCAGCAATGAAGAGAGATTATCCGCCAAGCGGCCTGCCAGAAACATCGAACCAATTGCATGCTCAAAACGAGTATGGTTTGCACCCGGATAAACGTAGTCGGTTCCCGCAAGCTGTTTTATTCTTCTAAGTCTTTGGACAGGCTGAGTATCTATGACTTCTTTCTCAAGATCATTAATGTGAACATAGCCAAATACTGGATCTTTTATAAAACCCCACCATTTTTTTGACAAATTATTGCACCCCATCAATTAGTGGCGAGTTCTCTCATATATTTTTCGGACTTCTTTCCAGGACAAGATCAGCCATTTTTTCGGGAATTGATTTCGTTAGACGTTCCGTGAGTCCGTAGCTCAAAACAGGACACCGCTCAAGACAGCTTTTGCAGCGATTGCACTTTTCTTCATCTATCTTAGGAAATCCTTCTGTAATATCTATCGATTTGCTGGGGCATTGCTGAACACATATTCCACAACCGGAGCACACCACACTCTGTACCACGAGTCTGACAATTCTTTGGACTATCTTACCCA
>JBHLPJ010000013.1:0-15986 GCA_048939565.1 Promethearchaeota archaeon | reverse complement strand
ACATTCTATTGGCTGGCTATCAAGATCTTTAATCGAGAGAAACTTGTAAGCTAGGAATTCTACTATGTTTTGATGAATGTATCCAGACGAGCCTGTCTCTTGAAAAAATCATATAGATGGCTTTTTGCCAGCCATCTCTCCAAGGGGATTATGAGGCTCCTCCCTGCTGCCTTGAGAGCATCCTCGAAGCTCTCATAACGCTTAGGTGTTGTTTTCATTGCATTGCGGACATTTTCTCTTATTTGCCAAACACCCAACGGTAGAACATAGCCGGGCCTTACTTCGCGGAGAATGAGGACTGCAGCCTGACGCCCAATCCTAATCAAATACTCGCCGACCGCCAATCTGGCTGCATAATATGCTCCCGCTACTTTTGAAGCATATTCTTTTCTCCCTGCATAGAACTCATAATCATTGACAATTATGGGTTGATAGCCTTCGGCCACCCAGGCTGATCCCGGATACCATGCCTCAAGTTGCTCAAAAGACCAACTTGAGGGTATCAGTAATATCTTGAAATGGTTATCCAAATAATTGGACTCGAAGAGTAGATGTTCATTTATCTCTGGGTAATTTTTGATTCTTTGAACAAGGCTTTTAGATACAATACTATCGACGGCAGTAATGCTCCATCTAGTCGGAACTAGTTTCCTGTATTTGGCTGTTCCAAGAAGGCCTGCCGACAGCAATTGATTTATCTGGGTTACTGAAAATCTCATCTCATACAATGACATTGCTGCAGCTGTTGCCTTCAGATCTGTATCTGATACAACATAGTCCAATCTAGGATGTATCTTTGGATTCTCCGCTATGGTTACTTTTTCGACTTTCCCAATGGGTCCCATCGGCTGACTGTAACTATCGAATTCCAACCTGAATCTTGGTTCTTTTTCAAACGTTGCCTCAGTGTCTACGGGACTCTTTGCCATAATGATTAGCTGGCTTGTCTCCAGGAATCGGTTACTTTGGGGTTTTTTCACATTTACCGGAAAGACTGATCTTACCAGACTAGTACGATAATTGACAATGGTATTAATTGGGGTACCAAACCACAGATCGGGTTCATTGAGTATTTGAGCATTCTCGTCTACATAAGGCGGAATAAGTGGTCCGGCCGAAACTTGGGGGTAGTTGTATCTGCCAACAAAGAGCGCTGGCGGACTTGAACCAAAGATTTCTTTTGATAGTATTACCTTCTTGAACGGAGCTATGGCTAGTTGATACATTAGTATAGGGCATGAGGCCTTGCCACAGAGAAGTCTTGATCCCTTACAAATCACGCATAACTCTGATGTTGAAGGAGGACGCACCAAGTCTCATCGAGTACTGCTTGGTACCCTCAACATTTAAAGGTTTTTTAGGACTTTATGATAATTCCAGATGGTGTGAAGTACTATGCCCTTGACCGAGACGTTCTGGAATAGGCTCAGAAACCTCTTGGAAAAGGCTGGGTTGAGAATCTACGATTCCATAAAACATAGGGTTGAAGCCGCAGAAAGGACTTACAATGATAGATCGGTTTTTTTTAATATCTTAGGTCGTTATCATTTTGATGCTCGACGTTATAAAATGCTAGGAGATTGTGAGAAAGCGTTGGAATATCTTCTGGTTTGTATGCGCATCTATGATAGAATGGGAGCGAATTTTCAGGCATGTGGACTTATGTTAGATGTTGGAGATTGTCTTGCATCTCTAGGCATGAATGAACTCGCCGTTTATTGCTTAGAGGAGTCTTTCAATTCTTTGATTGATCAAAGGGACTCTCTAAGTCTTGACCTGGCGGCTCTTCATTTACTCCTAATTGTCGGAACATACATTCTCTCAAATGATTTTGAGAAGGCAAAGGACTATCTCAAAAGAATTAAAACATCAAATCCTGAAGTCTTTAGGAAGTTGCAGAGAGAAGACTGCTACAGATTTTTAACAACGTTGCTGAGAGCATACAGAAAAAAAGATCTGAGTATCTTTGTGAGCTTGGAAGAGAAGCTTACAAGAAGGATATCTGATGACTGGCCCGATTTAATGTCTCGCTTTCAAGAATGTGTTGAACTATATGAGGTCCTGCAAGCACTAATTGAGCGGTTCAAAAAACCGGATGATTGATATAGTTGCTGAGGCGATCTTTCAACATTCTTTAGCATATACGGATCAGAATGAATTGAATTCTATCGAGTAGAAGGCAGATTTGTCATACGTGCAATCCTAGTCTTCCAATGCAGCCAATATAACCTCTTCAAAATCCTTGACATCGGCTCCGACCAAAACGACCTTACTCTCGGTGAAGAATTTTCTTATTATCTTCTCGATTTTCTCCGCATTTCTCCCCAAGAGCTTTTCTTCTAATTGCTCAAGTACATCTTCCGGGTGAAGGAAAAAATCTCCTGTTATCACTATTCTTCCAATTCTTCCATCTTTCACAGAAATATCTGCACGGATTAATTTTCCTCCGGGAACCTTTAGCTCCGCTTTTCCCAACATAGATTCCTCCTAACGTCGAAAATTCCATCGTTCACTAGAATATTTTTCTTTCAGAAGTCTATCTGCCAACTCCCTCTCGCCTTTGCTCAGTCTCCCTTCTCTGAAATTGATTTGCAGTGCTCCTTGAAAACCTTCAATGAGGGCTTTTCTAACCTGCTCAAATGTAATTTCGTCTTCCATTTCATTCCTGATCGATGTAACCCTCTCTCTTACAGATTGGATAAGTTTATCCGAGATCTTTGCCTCAGAGACTTTCAGAACCTTGAACATGGCCCCAGGATCAAAATCAACAAGAATCGTTCCGTGCTGCAGGAGTACATTCTGTCTTCTAGTTTGTGCATTCCCTGAGATTTTTCTTCCATTAACGATGATGTCGTTTATGGGTTTGAATTCTGCATTCATGCCAAGATTCTTCAGTCCGCCAACAATTCCCTGACATAATAGCTCATAAGACTCCATAATATCCGTTGGAATCTTAGGATTATCCTCTTTAACAATTATGCTGTAGGTGATCTCTCCATCATAGTCATGATAAACTGCTCCTCCGCCAGTAATTCTTCTAACTACGTCCACCTCTAATTTTTTACAAATTTCCAGATCAACTTCTTCATGAATGCTCTGGAAATATCCTATACTAACAGCGGACGGATTCCACCGATACAATCTAAGAGTTGGGGGAGACTCACCCAGGGTCGCCAGTCTAAGAATGGCCTCGTCAATTGCCATGGTCATGGGACCTGAAAGAACCTCCAAATCAATTAGTCTCCATTCTTCCAAAGCTTGTCTACTCCCTTAGTATTCAGCTCACCCTTGATTTTCTCAATTTCCCTGAATGATGGCAGTCGCGGATAGTTGTAGGGTGAACCTCTTGGCCGTTCATTATAATACGGTCTATTGCAGTCAGGACACCCACTTGTCAGGAATGGTTTCCCGCTTTCCACGATTTTCACTATCTTCTTTGAATCCAGGCCAAAATCACAGAGTTTTCCCTCGGAGTCAAAAAGCATCTGCTGACGTGTACTCAGGTTGTTTGCTATTAAGTATCTGCCGATCTGGATACGTCGATAGGCATCTATTGCAGGTTGGGTTCTATTTTCTAGTCTTGTTCCCTTGACAGGTGTGAAAGCAAAGAGCCCTGGCGTGATCTCTAAATCAATCATCATTTGCAAGAAGTCAATTGCCTCCTCTTCAGTTTCGCCAAGACCTATAATCAGGTGTGTAGATACTTTTTTTTCCCCAAATACACTTACGGCATAATCAAGGATTTTGATATGTTTCCGCCACTCGTATGGTCCTTCAATATCCTTTCCTTTGACAGCCTTGAAGATTTCTGGAGTAGCTGCATCCACTGGAATACCTATTCTCTCAAGACCTGCATCCTTTAGTTCAACAATCTGATTCCGTTTCAACGGTTGAATTGAGGCGGAAATTGGAATTGTACCGCGGCCGATTTGATCAATTAAGGAAATTAGATCCTCAAATACGTGAGAATAGTTTAGGGCCTGGATGCATATTCTTTTCACGTCTATTGTAGTCTTCAGAGATTCCAAAACTTTCGTTGTGGGGAAAGCAGGCCAGATCACTCTTGAAAGCATATCTGACTTGGCGTTACTGGTCTTAGCCTGAGGACAGAATCCACAGTTTGCTGTGCAACCTGCTCGAGCATAGGTCATGAGATATGCAGTTGTGGGTCTAGCATCATACTTGCAGTGAATGAGCCCCAATATAGATGCCGTTCCTACCGAGACTCTTATTCTTCTGGGAATCATTTTGCCCCGCCATTAACAATTTGAACTGGACTATTTGATCATCTTGACTGATTATTCACGTCTTCCTTTAGAACCTTTTTGCGTATCTTAACGGTAAGCATGACAATCAAAATGAGGATTACAGGAATAGGAAAGATTGATATGAACCAAGGTTTTTCGCTGATTATCACATTAATCTCGTGTGTGATTGGATCAAAATTTTTGTTCCAAGCCTCGATTCTAACTGTAAAATGACCTCTTAGTCCTGTAGTCCTTATGGTAGCTCCATAGACTCCATCTCCAATTTCTTCCACAATCGCTTCAATATCCTCAATGAATACTCTTAATGTTACGTTTTCCACAGGCCAATGACACAAATCACTTAGGGCAATAATCATTCTAATGTCATCACCCGAGTAAAACGTCAACACGGATGACGAGAAACTATAATCAGAAATCGTGAGGGCCAAGACATCATGCCAGTCTAGTAGGTTCTGAATGTATGAAGTGTTATTATCTACATCTGGAGCAACAGCCATGACTGTTATTTTCCCAAATCCAAGGGTAGTGGCAAGCCACACCGGACTCCCATTACCGTATGCAATCACATGATATGCGGGGTCATATTCTTCGAAAAATCCATAGTAAGGAATTTCACCATTTAAATTGTTTGGCAAATTTACCAAGGGGTGTTCCATACCTGTAATAAATATCCCGTCACCCGATGCAGGCGAGGAATTCACCCGAGGAATCCATTCCAGTGAATGATCTGACGCGTTGAGAAGAATGAACGTCCCACCTCTATTCACATACTGTCTAATTGTTTCATTATGAATTAGCATCTGCGAGTTGCTCTTTCGTAAAACACCGCTTTCAATAACAACCGTTTGAAACTCAAAAATGTCAATCATCAATTCGTCGATCTGTTCCAGACTTGTATTATAATATATGTATGTATAATCTAGGGCATATGTTTGATTTAAGATCGCCAAATCATCCAAGATATATCCTTTTTCTCCCAATACCCCGATTCTTCCTCGGGCATGCCCTGGGGTATGCTCCTCTATGATAACCGATGAAGGATCAAGACTCGGTGGAATCGTCCAATTACTATTGATCAGACCAAGATGGGGGTCCCCGATCAGATTGTATTGCAGAGAAAAATCTCCTCTTCCATGAGCATAATCGCTAAGCTGATGTTTGGAGTATATGGTAGTCGTATTCTCGAGAGCAAATCTGAATGCTTCTCCAAGTGTATACGATTCGCCAACCTTTAGGATCAATAGGTAGGTAAACCATCCGGCTGCTTCAAAATGGACTGTGCGAGGAGAAGATATAATGGCTGCTGCTCCTCGTCTAATCAATACCTCAGGAAAACTACTTCCAACAAGGCATGCTGTGATTAAGACTACCGCAGAATGGATATTCTTGATGGATGAATCAAAACTCTTGGAGCTCAGATAGAACTGATGTATATCTTCTTCATCCCAGTAAAGTGGGTTAACAACACCATCTCCGTCTGCATCGGGGTGAGTCAAATCACCACCGGGTTCCGACCACCAAGCTACGTCTGTGTCTCGTAAAACCAACATTGAGTTCTCTCTGATGCCTGTTAGGTCCAACACTCCATGTGTAGATAAGGTCCATATCCCTATGCCGGCTTCTAGAGCGCCGGTTATTTCTTCTACTCCTGTATGATTTAAGGGATTCAAGCCATAGTCTCTCATCAGAGCAAGACTGTCATCCTTTTCATAAATGGTATGTACAATTCCGGCATTATCTGTGAAGTTTGCTCCGTGCAGATAAGCATAATAGGTTGACAAGGCACTAAGCCTTCCCATGTTTGCAGAAACTAGTGCATTGTATAAAATGCTTCGGCATACATGAGAATCCAATTCCGGGAATTCCTCGGGAAATCGGCCAACGATGAATCTTCCGACAGCTGCTCTGTCAAATGTGTATCTTATCCTACTGGAAGGGGCAACAACTGTGAGTGTTTCGTTCCCTATTCCTCCGTTTTCTATCAGCCATTGACCAAACGTATCTGCTACTTCGACCATGGAGTGATAGTGTGGAACTCGCTCTTCTAAATAGCTCCCTTCAAAATAAGCCGGATGAGATTCAACACTCTTAAGGTTTGATGCGATACGCATCTCATAAACCGTCCAAGCTCCTTGAGCCAGATTGCTGCTATTTGTCTCTGATAGGAGCAGCACTCTAGCTCCTTGATAAGCTGATATCAAAGCTGCAGGGGCGAAGAATCCCCCTTCGGGACCTGTCGGCGCTGTCAAAACAATGTCTTCGCTGCTTCCAATTGATTTAATATATGAAAAGACTGCTGATGAATTTGCCAGATGAGTAACTCCGGCTATATCTGTTAGAGAGCTCAGAACATGTTGACTACTCATGTTTGCAGTATCTATAAGTATAATTTCATTTAGCCCCATGAACTCCAAAGCATCTTTCGTTGCATTTCTCAATTCGAGTGGCTCCACATATAGAAGGGGGATATTTTGAAGCGAGGCTATGACCGCCGCATTTGATGCCGATTCAACATAGTTGGTCAAATTCTCATCAAAAGTCGAAATCCTGTAATCCCCGTAGACATTGAGAGAACCGGCTCCTCTCCACCAGCTTACCAAAACAGTCCAATTTCCAGCCTGAGGATATGGAATGCTTACTGCCTCCGATGGAAAAACCGTATTCGTTGTAACAGACCATTCTATTAGTCTTCCTTCGGGATTTATAAGAAAAAGGTCAACATCCGCGTATGGATTATTCCAGTTAAGACTGACGTTGAGCCAGTCAGTTGCCGATGGAACATCAATACTATATCTCATGCCTGGGCTTTCTTTCACCGTAACAGTGTAGTTCTCGCGAGGCGTATTGACGCTTTCATTGAAAACACATATCGTCCACGACCCATTAACTACTGCGGGGAGTATGCTGACGAGTTTTTGATCGCCGTAGCTTCGTGTATAGTTTGCAGTAAATGATGTTGTATTATCTATATAGAAACCGGTTGGATCTATGATGCTGTGGCTCAGGACTGAGTTCCCATTCCAGTCAACGTATATCTCCACCCAGCCAACATTCTCCCGAATGGTTATCGTCTTATTATTCCAACTGGATGGCATGGCAAAATCGGAGAACCATGTAGAGTTGGTCTTAACATCTGAGAACACCATATTTGGCAACGAATAATTCATGATTAGAGGTTTTGATGGATGTCCAACTACAGCCAATACTGCCTTGGTTGGCTTGTTCCAATCGAAAAGGGCCATCCTTGCTGTAAGATCATAAAGGTCTTCCCCGATTAACATGGGGAAAACTCGTCTGTCGATGAGCCTTTGTACATTATCTTGCTCTTCCTGGGTCATATTTCCTATTGCAATTGCCTGGCTGATGCCTCCATTGATATCAGAATAGTCTTTCCAGTCTGCCAGAAGGGCCTTGCTGTTTTCATCCATATCTGAAAATAGTAATGGTGAGGCAAAAACCCCCCCATTTGTGTCATGAAACACTGACATGGGAATGGCAGCCATGTACACAAACTCATCAAAATAGGAATCCTTATCTGACCAGACCACTGTAACACGTCTAAGAGCTGTGAATTTCGAAAGGTCATAACCATGATGGCTGATTAGGCTATCTGTCTGATTACTGAATACTGGGGCAAAACAAAATATCAGAAATATGGCAGCAATGAATAGGGCAGTGGGTCTTATGCTTCTCTTCAGCTCACTCACCTTTTGGTGAAGACCTTACTTATTACTCTGCTTCCTTATATTCTGCCGCTTCCTTTTTTGCATTTTGGTTTTATTGAGCCCATCCTAACGTTTCTTAAGGTTCTGTGGTTGATCTCTCCAAGTGTGATTTGACAGCATTTATTCTGCATCTTGTCGCACTTAGGAACGCCTCCAGAGCGGCATCCCTTGCACCGAGCTTCCTAAAAATCCTCGCAGCATCTTCAAAGCCTTTCGCAGCTAGATTTAAAGACCCTGTTTTGTGGTGGTGTTCCGCCCCAAGCACAAAATAGCCGGCTGCCGCCTTGTAATACTCACGAGCTTTTTTTTCATCAGTTCTCCATAGGGCTCTTGCAGCTTTGCTATAGTAGTAACCAGTCTCGTAATATTGTCCAACTACCCTAAGCTTTTTTGCTTTCCTTACCCATTCTCTCGCGCTTTCTGATTCCAACATCCCCGCCTTCCTAAGAAAAGTACTGTCCTCCTTCCTCCAAGTATTACTAATATAATATTCCCGTAATACTAAAGCTTTTTGATATATATTTGAAATATTGAAATCGAAAAAGCAGTTTCGGAGATGCTTATATTGCACACCCGAGATCAAGTCATCTTAGACATGTTCGGTCCTTCATGGAGAATTTCACAAAAAATAAAATATGTTATTGCGATAATCCTACATTTCCCCGAAAGACTTAAGAGATAAATTCTTCACTTCTATTAATGGTGAAAAATATGCGTGTCTACAAAATATTAGACGGCGAGATTGAACAGATTCATCAGAAACCTACAAGTGATTCTGCCGCAGTTATAGTTGATGAGAGTAATAAGAAACTTTGGATTTGGAAAGGCGTAAGATCTTCACCTCATTCAAGATATAAGGCCTCTGCATATGCTACAAAACTCAAGACCCAACTCAATCTGATAGGAGCAAAAACAGTAATCGTAGAAGAGGGACATGAACCTGCAGATTTTCCATTGAGATAGATGGTTGATTCAGACACAAAAACTCCATCTATCTTCCATAAGAAGGCTCTACCCGATAGAGTGGAAATGAATTGCGGTGAATTTAAATACTCTCCCCCCCACCAAAAGTTGAGGTCTGTGACCTCGAAAGTGAAGAGTAGGAAGGTAGAAGAAACAGGCCCCTTGGGTATATCCTAATGGGCAGGGCTGTCCCGTGCCTGTGGCACCAACAAAGGAAGTGAACCAGCCCCAAACCCCCCCAGTGTTCACCGCTCCGAAAGGAGACCTATTAGCATTTCAGAGTTCGAGGGAGGAAGCCCCTTGCGAAAGCTAGGGGTAGTTCACAGCTCCTTCCTATTTACACTTTTCCGTATTCGTGGCGGAAAAGCCCAGTAGTTTGATGGTTATTAGTACTGGCTATTAATAATTTAGTGGAATCTAATCTAGTAATGGATGGAGTACTGGAAATGGCAACAAATAATTCTAATACGTATGAAGCCATTAGTCCTGCGGATTTCTTCTATCGGAATAGGGATATTGCGGGCTTTGATAACCCAGCAAGAGCCCTGTACACTGCAGTTCGAGAGTTAATGGAAAACTCTTTGGACGCGTGCGAAGAAAGTAATATCCTTCCCGATCTTCTGATAAGGCTAACTGAAGAAAACGATGGTGTCTATCAACTTAGAGTAGAGGACAATGGCGGTGGGATTCCGAGAGATTATATACAACAATGCTTTGGCCAAATACTCTACGGCTCGAAGTATAAGCATAAACAGGCGCGAGGAAGATTTGGACTAGGTGGAAAAATGGCCTATCTTTACGGTCAAATCACAACACACAATCCCCTTCACGTAATAACTTCTACCGATAATGATAGCTACATATATGACGTGAAGCTCCGTATGGATATACAGAGAAATGTCCCAGAGTTGTTAAGCTGGGACAGACGGAAGAACAATAATGGTTGGAATGGGACAATTGTTGAATTTAGTCTTGAAGGAGACTGGATGCGATCAAAATCAAATATAAACGAATATGTTCGAGAGACTGCGCTAATTACACCATATGCAAACATTACCTTCATAGATCCAAGAGGAGTTTTATCTACGTTTCACCGAAAGGTGAAGGTTCTGCCTCCTCCTTCAAAATTGGTGAAACCGCATCCTCACGGAATTGATATAGAACATGTAAGAAGATTAATAGAAGGAACGAAGACAACAAATATGGGGAAGTTTCTCGCAACACACTTCCACAGAGTAGGAAAAGGAATATCAAGAAAATTCTTGACCTCAATCAGTATAAAACCGAACAAAGATCCAAGGTCCCTTACAATGAGCGAGATTGTGAAATTGGTACACAATATGCGAAGTTATGAGGGATTCCTTCCTCCTGCAGCTGACTGTCTATCTCCTTTGGGAGAGGAGATGCTTGAAACAGGAATACGTAAAGAACTCGATCCGGAGTTCATTGCAGTTGTTCAACGACCCCCATCCTCCTATGGTGGACACCCATTCATAACAGAAGTCGGGCTGGCCTACGGAGGTGATGTCCCGCTCAAACAGAATATAATCCTGTACAGATTTGCAAATCGTATTCCTTTAATATACGATGAATATAAGGACGTCTCTGCGAAGGTGCTTAGATCAATTAATTGGACTCGATATAAAATAAGGCCTGGAATGGCAATAGCTGTCTTTGTTCACATCATTAGCACCAAGATACCTTTCAAGACTGCTGGAAAGGAATTCATTGCCGATAGAATCGAAATTGAGGGAGAAATCCGCAAAGGTGTTTTGGCGTGTGCAAGAAGATTAATGCGTCATCTTCATAGAAAGGAGCGAGTTGCCAGAGAGAAACAACGCCTTGATATCTACGGTCAATACCTACCGATCATGGCAGAAAATATCTCCTTTCTTGCAGATAAGCGGAAAATTCCCAATCTGAAAAGGCTGTTAGTCGCCAGCAAAAGGCAATCAGGAGATATCGTTGAGAATAAAGAATCATCTGAATCTTCAAAGGAGGGTAAGTAGAATGTCAAGTGAATTAAGCGGAAAAGCCCTGCGGGCCGTATTGACCAGACGATGGAAATCCATCAAATCCATAGCAAAGGACTTGAAATTTAGGAAACCCGCAACCCTAAGAAGGTTTCTTACACGTATGATGGAGGAAGGGATTGTTGAATCCATAAAGCTGGGAAGAATGACCTATTGGCGTCTGACGAAAGCTGAAGCAAAGGTTAAGACACAAGTATCCAAGGAGAAGGAAAGAGCCTATAAAGAATCTATGAAGACAGCTGATGATATCCTCAAGGAATTGAAGAGCGTTGGGCTGGATCTATATGACCAACTTTCCTCAGGAAGATTCCCATCAATAGATGTTCCAAGCAGAAGTACAACAAACATCAAATTCGATCCCGTTTCAAGACAATATATACTAGCCGGAAGAATGGTAACACGCTCGGCAAAGAACATAGGACAAATAAAAGGCTTAACACAGCTTGTCTGGATTATGAGGTTTGTGAGAGAGTTGCTGAGAATGAACAAAAGTAGCACTCTCAGAGACGTGTATTACTCCTCAGAAGCTTATAAAATAAAATTCTTTGATCAACAGGAGTCCGACAGCCTGATTACTGATGTTGAAGCTGTAATAGAAACCCCCCGTGAGGACTTCAAAATTTTCCCTGAAGAAAGATCTGCAATATATGGCGATTTGACTGTAGAATATACCACTCCAGAAAAATACCGAGGAAAAAGAGTCAATATGATGGATAATCCAGACGGTGTAATGATTGGACCTCATTTAATAAACTCCAAATTTATCAAATGTGGTGCCGACAAGATCATAGCGGTAGAATCTGGTGGTATGTTCACGAGATTCGCTGAAGAGGGGGTTCATGAGAGTTACAATGCATTGCTAATGCATACTGCAGGCCAAGCTCCAAGAAGCACAAGGAGATTAATCAGAAGACTACACTATGAATTTGGCATACCTGCTTACATTTTTACAGATGGCGACCCGTGGGGAGTTCATATTGCCATGGTGATAATAAGTGGCTCTGCGACAGCAGCACACCTAAGAGGATTGGCTACTCCAGATGCGGTTTGGATGGGAGTCTGGGCAACAGACATTGAGAAATATAATTTGCCAACAGACAAATTTACCGAGCAAGATTTCAAAAGAACCAAAGAACTTAAGAAGGATCCCAGGTATAAGACCAAGTTCTGGCAAGATCAGCTCAACAAGTTCCTCTCTATAAAAAGGAAGGCAGAGCAACAAGCCTTTAGTCGCTATGGATTAACATATGTTGTTGATGAATATTTACCTGCAAAATTCAAGGAAATAGACAAACTTAAAAGAAAAGGGATAATTCAAACAGGATAGGATCTGGGAATTGGAGGTGAATCAGATTCGCCGTCTGAAATCAAACTTCCCCACGCTGGACAAGATTCTGAAAGGAGGATTTCCATCAGAGAGTCTTGTAGCCATCAATGATGTTCCGGCAGGTAGTGGATGGTTGCTGGCCAACATTGTCCTCTCTAAAGAGTTGGAAAGGGGAAATCACGGAATTGTCTTGACTTTTGATCATTCTCCAGATCTGATGAGAAGGCAATTAGAATCGATAGGAATTAACGTTGCCGAATATGAAAAGGGAGGAAAGCTGTTCTTTGTTAATTGTTTTAAATTTGCTGAGAAAACCGGCCCTCTTACAATAACAAATCCCTCGAGCAGTCCCGAGGTTTTACGCCCCTTCAGGGAAGTGAACCGAATTACCGAGGGGAAGATGAAGAATAAGACAGTTTGCGTTGTTGATTCTGTGCTTTCACTATCTATCCTATTCAGCATTCAACACGCGGTCAGTTTTAGTCTGTTAATGCGGGAAATAGCAATAAGATTTGGTTGTATAGTATTTCTATTGATTCCTAACCCTGTGGAAGCAAATTGCACAGATATGATCGAATATAACTCTGATGTTATTCTTGAATTCAGAATTAGAGAACATGAAGGGGAAGAACAACCGATGCTCAGAGTCAAGAAGTTCCTTATCGCTGCCAGGCCTTCAGATTGGATTTCCTATGATCTAGCTGGCAAAATCTCTGATCAAATACCGGCCCTGAAAGAATAGAAGATAAGCAAACTAAAATGGGAATACCTTTTCATCTCAACGTTTACCAATGTCGAGGGAAGAATATGAAAACGTGGACAGTTCGAATTAAGAACGGAGAAGAATATAGAATTATTACATTCATTGATGTGCAATCAATTCTGGGTGATTATCCCATAATAAAGGAAAAGTTCTTCGAGACTTTTCGGGGAATAGTAGAGAGTCTCAAATTTGGCGAGAATCTCGTTGAGGAAGTAGTCAACCCCGACGAAAAGAACCTCTCCGATAAGGCTTGGTGGACCATCGAGGTGGACGGTTTTTCGGACTTCTCATTTCCTATAGTTTTTCTAATACATGAAGATCTTTTTGCTGTTCCCGACAAAAGAGGTATTTGTGTGGGAGTGGCTCCTGAATCTTTTGCTGATTACCTGAAACAAGAACACCAACAAAACAAGTATATCCTTTTTGAGTTTCTTGCAGTTCCGTTAACAAACCCAGCAGAGAATGTGAAAGTTTGTATATCATCGCTGGTTGCAAAGTATTAACTGATTCGGAATATCCTGAAGGACCCTCCTCTCTATTCTTATCGATTTTTCTCTGAATATGGGACTATTGGACGCCTGTTGAGAACTGGCAGAAGGTCCATATTAAGACACGTTAGCAAGGATAATTGATTTAGACCGGTATTGCTGTTTTCTCAAGTTCAGAGCATTTATGGCACAATAACCGAATATATTCAATACTCACATCATTTGGAACAAATATGCTGGTAAATTTGTTCCAGCATCCCGAGCATAGTACCTCAATTAGCTTATGCCCATTGGTTCTTTTGTGGCTCCACGAAATCAACTCTCGATTATGAATATCTGTCGCCATCTCTAACCCTTCTTTTATATGAATGGGTCAGTATGTGAACTACTCCACCCTTTTGGATGCGGCTTCCTGCTTCATCCATTCCCCAACGGGATATGTCTGACAGGCTCTACGGGCAGTTCCTGCCCTGAGACTCTGTGTTTGCGAATTGGCGAGCGTTACCTCGACTCAATTCCATATGCCTGTCGTGAAAGCAAGTATTTAAACTCCTCGCAGCTCATCTCCACGCTTTCTGACGGAGTCCTCTTGCGGAGAAGAAGATAAACTACAAGTATGTTCTATTTGTCGCGTTTCAATGCGATTATGCGTCTTTTTGTTCGGGTTCTGGAACACGATTCTTCCTCAAAAACAATAGTTCTTTGATGAAAATGAGAGCAAGAATCCCTTGTTTGAACTCAAAAATAAGCTTGGAGCCTTATTTTTGCACAAAAATGCCAATGGCGAACCTTATCATGAATTAAAGGTCAAATGATACCTATTGAACCTAGCCAAAAAGATTTAAAAGCTGATCGCTATTCATCGCCTTACTAAGTGATTGCACTATGAGTCAACGACGGAAAGCGATCCTAATAATGTTAATGTTCTTTCCAATATGCATATCAGCTATTACGGCAAGTAATCAACAAGCCGGAGCGCAAACTGATATACTCTACCTTTACGATCCCATTAACACATCATATTATCAGGATTGGGAAGCTGTGCTAACGGAATTTAACTACACCCTTCAGGAAATGTCTCTTCAAGAGTTCCTGTTAAATCCACAAATAGCTATCGGTTTTGACCTTGTGATTGTTGGGAATAGTATAAGTGATTCCAACGGTAATGGGATTGATCAGAATGACGCCCAAACCATTGCCGATACAGGCAAACCCATACTGACTTCCAGCTATGGAGGTTGGATTATCCTTAAACTTGCTGGCTATCCTCATGGCTACGTCTCGTCAGCTATTGATAAGATAAAGGTGAATGATAGTGAAATCAATCATACTATCTATGAAACTCCCTACAACATATCCTATATTGAGAACGGCGATTATAACGAGGTTTTGATAAGTGATTCCAAATTCAATGATATCTTTCAGCTTGATCAAGCTACATCTTCTAATCTAACTGAATATGGCTCAGTTATGGGCCACATAGCATTAGCCAATTATTATGGATATGGCAGCAATCCAAACATGTTCTTTTTTACATTCAATAATGCATCTCTTCTGAATAATAATGGAAAAAACCTGATTGTGAACATAATCGAGTGGCTACTTGGACATTCTGAATCCAAGTTGGAGACGAACCTTTTATTAGAATTGCCTCAAACGACTTTTCCAGGGGAAGCTGTCACAATTCTTGCAACTCTTGCTGAGAAAAATGGAACTATGATAGGAGATGCTTTAATACAATTCTATATCAATGATACGTATTTTGACGAAAGTCTGACAAATGAAAGTGGAGTAGCTATCGCCATCTGGTATGCTCCTGGCAGCCACATCGGGAACGTTACAGTTTATGCTTCATACCTCGGAAGCCAATTCTATCTAGATACCACCTCGATTAGCTACACTGTCTCTGTAGTCAAGATTCCTACTGCGTTGGTGATGAAAGCTATTCCTACAATAAATGAAGATCAGAATGTGTCTCTTTCTGTAATGTTATCATGTGAAGGAGGAACCAACACAACTTTTTCTGAAGAATCGACCGTTTCGAGCAATAACTTGCCAATACGGGGAGCTGTAATATACTTTTACGCTAATGATTTGCTGATTGGACAGGCGATTACAAATGAGAGCGGTACAGCAGTATTCACGTGGAGCAATCCTGAAAATCTTGAAGGCATCATCGAGCTTTGGGGGGAATATCCGGGAAATCAAACCCACACTCCCTCTACTACTGATATCTGTTCAATTGAGCTTGTAACTCTTAATTCTGACAATGTCCTTCTAATGGTCTCACTGGGAGCATCTTCATCATTCATAGTGTTGGGCGTTACATTAACAGTAGCGAAAAGAAGAATAGGATCTATGTTTGGTAAATGAGAGGTGGATTTGATGAACAGTAATGTTAGAGGTCTTAAGATCCATC